>CAMZGI010000075.1 GCA_947306305.1 uncultured Fibrobacter sp. | reverse complement strand
AAGAACTTTCCTGAGGGAAAAACGGCTGGGGTGCTCTACGGCGAAGTGGGCATGGAAAAGCCGAACGCCATCAAGGATTACGAAACGGCGACCAATGTCGCGTCTTGCCTTATCGAAATGACGGGCGGCCCCATGAACGCCGAAGGCGGCTACGGGCATGGTTCTGGCTCATGGGATGGCATGGCGGCGACGATTGCGTGGATGCGCTGGCAAATTGGTGGCGAAGATTTCCGCAAGGCGGATTTTGTCGGGACGACTGGCAAATACATTGACGGGAATATTTTAGGTCACCAAGGCAAGTGGAAAACGCAGTGCAAAAACTTTTAGATTAAAAACATTACACTCCTCATTACTAAACGTCTCAATTGGTTCAGTTGGGACGTTTTCCTGCAGTTGTGGACTTTTTGTCCATAAATGTATTTTTACATATATGGCGGCTCCCGTTTTTTTGATTTAGTTTAAAAAATAACCCCTCAATTGGGTTAATGGATGGGTTTGCAAGGTTTTGCAAAAAATGAGGAGTACAAAGATGAAATCAAAAATTTTAAAATGCATGATTGTAGCGAGTGCACTCGCTTTTATCAATTGCTCGGATGATGCTGGCACGTCTCCGAATATTGTCAATCCGCAAGCTTCTGAACTTTCTTCGAGCTCCGCTGTTGTTGGTGGTGGGCTGGATTTGAGCTCTGCTGTGGTTGGCGAGCCGACTTTGCCAGCTTCGTCAGGTTCTGTGAATGGTGGCGCTGCTCAGCAGGGGCAGAATGACCCCTGGAGCGACCCGTGCGTGGCATCTAGCTTGCCTGACGCTTGCGGTCCGGGAACAAATCCGCTTCCGACTTCTAGCGCGGCTGCGCAAAATCCTGCATCAAGCGCGGATATTGCAAATCCGACTAGCGCGGGTAATGTAGTTCCGGTCGATACCGTGCCTACGGCACGCTCTTCGAGCGAGGCTGCTGTGCCAGCTTCTAGCTCGGCTACGGTAGCATCTTCTTCTAGCGAAGCGACAAGCTCTGCAACTGTAGCTTCTTCTTCCAGCGAAGCTGCGAAGGGCATCTTCCTTGCCGAAAGCAAGGAAGAAGAAAAGGACTTGCTGAAGGTCGTCTATAAGACGAATACCGGCTGGGATCGCGGCGGAATTCTTGCATATCCTGAAAAACTTTCCGATACGCAAAAGCACGGCATCGTGGTTTGGGGACCGGGCGGTGGCACGGAACCGGGCGCTTACGAAGGCATGATTCGCCGTCTTGCATCTCACGGCTTTGTGGTGATTGCGCTCAAGGAATCTCCGGGCGACGCTTCGCAGGCTATCAAGGCTTTGGACTGGATGGATCAGCAGAACAAGGATTCGGGGAGTCCGCTCTTTGGCAAGCTCGACATGAATGTTGTCGGTTGCTCTGGCCATTCGATGGGCGGTCTCGAATCGGAGCAGGCGGTCATTAAGGACAAACGCGTTTTGACGGCCTTCCTCAACAACAGTGGCGACTGGAACGGCGCTGGCGCGAACAAGGTCGCGACTGACCGTTCTATTGCTATTCTCTTCGGCGAAGTTGGCATGGAAAAGGACAACGCCAAGAACGACTATAACAACGCTGGCGTGAAGGCGCCGGCTTGCCTCATTGAAATGACGGGCGGTCCGCGTAACAACTCCGAAGGCGGCTACGGTCACGGTTCCGGCTCTTGGGACGGCATGGCGGCTACCGTTGCTTGGATGCGCTGGCATCTCGGCGGCGAAACGGAACGCAAGGCTGATTTCGTGGGAACGTCGGGCAAGTACATTGATGCTTCCATCGTCGGCAAGCAGGGCAAATGGAAGACCCAGTGCAAGAACTTCTAATTTAGACGATTAAACACTCCAAACACCAAGCGCCTCGACCCGTAAGGGTCGGGGTGTTTTTTTGTTGCGAGAACAAACTGTATTAAAGCGGTCATTCTGGAGAGTCCGCAGGGCTCGATAGGATTCATAAAATGTAGCATGTTCTATTTGTTTTGAATAAATTAACTTTTTTGGATTTTTTGTCCACGTTATGTTGCTCAAAACGTCGAAAAACGGGGATTTTTTCAGGTAATTTCTAATCAAGGTTAAGGGTAATAATAGGAGAACAACATGAAATCTAAACTCTTCAAATCTATGGTGTTGGCCAGTACGCTGGTCTTCATGAATTGTGGCGAAGATAATTCGACTTCGCCGTTGAATAATCTTTCTGAACTTTCTTCCGGCTCTGGCGAAATGGTCCAGATTGGCGAAGGCTCTGGTTCCGGAGTCTTGCCGGGCAGCGATTCCAGCCAGCAGGGCGGTCAGCAGCCGGGCAATGGCAGCATTGTGCAGCCTGAATCTAACGGCTCGATTGCAACTGAACCGACTAGCGCTGCTGTAGAACCTCTCTCCAGCTCCGCTGCGGTTGATGTTCCTGCTTCTAGCGCTGACACCTTGGTTCCGGCATCTAGTGCCGAAGCAGCGCCAGCTTCTAGCTCCAGCGAAGCGGCAAAGCCGGCTTCTAGCTCTGATGCTGCTCCTGTTGCGAGCTCTTCTAGTTCCGAAGCTAAGGTCGAATCATCTTCGAGCGAAGCTCCGAAGCCGGCTGGCATCTTCCTTGCCGAAGGCAAAGAAGAAGAAAAGGATCAGATGCAGGTCGAATACATTGAACATACCGGTTTTGACGGCGGTGGAATCCTCGCTTATCCGAAGCAGCTTTCTTCTACGCAAAAGCACGCTGTTGTCGTTTGGGGACCGGGCGGCGGCACGGAACCGGGCGCCTACGGCGGAATGATTCATCGTCTCGCATCTCACGGTTTTGTCGTTATCGCTCTCCGCGAATCTCCGGGTAACGCATCGCAGGGCAAGCCCGCTCTCGATTGGCTCGAAAAGAAGAACAAGGACCCGAACGATCCGTTGTACAATAAGCTTGACATGACGAAGGTTGGCTGCTCCGGCCATTCCATGGGCGGTCTCGAATCCGAACAGATGGTGATTCAAGATTCCCGCGTGATTACGGCTATGCTCAATAACAGCGGCGACCTTGGACACTCTGCAATGGCTCAAGTTCCGACCAACAAGACCATCGGTATTGTCTATGGAAATAACGGTATGGAACGCCCGAACGCCGAAGCCGACTACAACAACGGCGGCGTGAAGGCTCCGGCATGCCTCATCATGATGGAAGGCGCAGACTGGGGTCATGGTTCGGGCCCGTGGGGCGGCATGGCTGCGACCGTCGCTTGGATGCGTTGGCACCTCGGTGGCGAAGACTTCCGCAAGGCAGACTTTGTGGGCTCCAGTGGCAAGTACATTCACGACCGTATCATCGGTGGCGATGGCAACTGGAACGGAAAGTGCAAGAACTTCTAATTTAATCGTTTAAACACTCCAAACACCAAGCGCCTCGACCCGCAAGGGTCGGGGTGTTTTTTATGTGGGGGAGCGGCTGCCGCCTAAATCAAAAATATGCCAAAATGTTTACAAAAAAGAACCGATTTTCGTTCTTTTTTTACATTATTGCGAATTGCAAACGTAATAAGAAAATACTAAATTCGTGCGCAAAAAATCAATCGAGGTGTAAAATGCTTTCTAAGTTTAGAAATGCCGGCTTTTTAGCCGTTTTTTTCACGTTAATTCTATCTGTATCGTCGTGGGCTGCGGATAGGCCTGCGGCTGTCACTATGCTTGGGCTTCACATGGGCTCTGAGAACGATGCGGCTTTTTCTTTTACCGTCTCTGGATATGTAACAGATATAAATGATAAAAACAACTCGAAGTCTAATGCCGTTGATCTCGAAGCTTATCATGGAACGCGTAGCGGTGACGGATACTTGTACATGGCGTTCACGACGAATTTGAACTATAACCATTACAAGGGTACAGATTTTGGTTCTGACCAACGCCCCATTACGGACATTATCGTTGTCGATTTTTATGGCCATTCTGCATCGAACATTGCTTATGAATACGATGGCCGTATTTACCATCGTCTGAAAATTTGGGACAGCAAATCCAAAGACTATCCCATGAATAGAACGAATGACACTGAAAATCATCATCTTTATTTGCTCTACACAAGAGATTACATGGATGGTTACGTGATTACTGATATCAGGGCATCGACGAGCAAAAAAGATGAGGAACCTTCCACTAAAGATGGTTACTCGGTGGTGCTCGATGGAAATGGCAAGGCGGCTGATCTTAATGTTGAGACCGCATCGAACTATCTCTATGTCAAAAAAGAAAAAATTCCGGACAATTATATAACCCAATATAGGGATGCGTTGGTTTATCCATACGTTCGTAGCTCTGTGGTTTATGATCCGTGGATGCAAGATTTTGTTTATACGGGAGTTGGTCTGTATGGCGATGCTTGCTCCTCCAAGATGAAAATCGGCAACAAGTTTGTGGGCGACAGTATTGTTACAGACGACAGAGGCTATGATTTGAAATGGGGTTCGTCTGTTGAAGCTCATCTTAAGCCGGGCAAATACAAAGTCTATACACGATTGGAATGTGGTAGTTCTCATTACGCTCGTGTAACAGATCTTGGCGAGACGAATATTCAAAAAATCACTTCTGCGGACTATAATAAAAAAATAGATGATTACTTCTTTTATGATAATTTACTTTATAATCCCGTGTATAGCGGTCAAACAGCGCCTGGTTTTCGTTTTGCGGACCTTTGCATGAGTCATGATGATTTTTTGAGTTATGCTAGCTCAAGCGTTCGTGTTCCGAGTTCTGTGACCTTGAAGTACAGCAGTTCTAAAAACGGTCCCTATTATAGCTTCTCTCCAACAAGCAAAAAATGGATAACTTCGGGAACATATTATATCAAGGCTTATCGACCGGCAAATGATTATTGCGAAGCTATTGAGACGGATCCGATAACGCTGAATGTTTATAAATCACAGTTGGTTATTGTTTTTGGCAATGGAACGCCTAATCATGTTATTGAAGGTGAAGAAGGAGATGCCATCAATTACACGCTCCCGACATCTTTGACCAGAGAAGGTTACACGTTTAGTGGATGGGAGGGCTCGGTTCCTTCGAAGATGCCTTCGGGAGTCACTACCATTACGGCTAAGTGGATTGCTAATTCTTATATGTTCTATTTGAATCGCAATGACGATATACACCCTGTTTATCAAACGAAATCGTACACTAGTTCTTGCCCGGAAGGCACGGATAATGAGTCTTGCTATTCTGAAAAGCTTGCCTCAAGATGGCTTTCTAGCAAGATTGACTATGGCACTAAATTAAGTTATCCGACTTGGTATAAGGTCGGTTATAAGCATACGGGCTGGACGCTGTCTGACGGGACGACTGATTATAAACCAGCGACGATGCCTGCTAAAAATGTGGATGTTTATGCAAAGTGGACTCCGATTGATTTCTCTATGACGTTCAATACGAATGGCGGCTCCGAAGTCGCTTCGATTACTCAAGGCTATGAAACGACCATTGCAAAACCGGCCGACCCGACGAAGGAAGGTTATGACTTTGCGGGCTGGGATCCTGAAATACCGTCGAAGATGCCTTACGGCAATACGACTTACACGGCAAAATGGAGTCAAAAGACCTATCATGTCTATTTTAAAGATGGATATTCTGAGAGCGATATAAATAAAGTGGATGTGCCGTATGGCACTTCGCTTGCAGATGTTGCGTACCCTGCCGATCCGACTAGAGAAGGCTACACTTTTACGGGCTGGGATTTGGCCTCGCTCCCTGAAACGATGCCTGCAAAAAATATTACGGTCACCGCCCAGTGGGATGTTAATTACTACAAGGTTACGATTCCTGCTCAATTGCAAGTTGTTCGTGCTAATGGTTGTAAAAAGGCTGTTAAAGATCAAGCCGAGTGTGCTTATGGTTCAGTAATTGTTGTCAGTATTCGGAATAACTATAATGTTTTGGGCAATTTGTTCTACACGGGCACTGAGCCTTGGACGACGTTGGAGATAGTGTCGAATAATGTTTGGTCTTTCAGCGTGGCGGCTAAGGATGGCGAAGTCAAGGGCAGGATTGTCAAGGACTATGGCACTATCCAGATTGCAGTAGATGGCAGCGAAGCTATTATAGATGATTCCAAGGCTTCTGAAACCGGCAAGATTCTAAACCCGATCGAAGTCGATTCTGTAACGTTCGCTCGCGAGTTCACGAAGAATTATGCCGAGGTGGTGATGCTGCCCTTCGACATCAGCTTGCGCAAAGTGCGCGGAGGCGTGTTCTGCAAGTTTATGGGCATGGATAAATCGGGCTTTAGTTACACCGCACGCTTGATGTTTGTAAGCACGACTCTCAGCGCCAATACGCCGTACTTGTTTGTGCCTACCTCGAAGAAGATGCTTTTCAAGCTTCCGCAGGGCGAAAAAATAGCCATTCAGACAAGCGAAACGCCTGAAAATCGTCAAGGCGACTGGGTGCTCCGTGGCAATTACGATTTGATTGATTGGGAAAATTCGAATATCGAAGGCGCGTACGTATTCAATGCCTCGGCTAGCACGGATGACGGCGTGAACGGGTCTTTCAAAAAGGCGACTTCGGGAACGTTGCAACCGCTGAGCGGCTACTTGGTTAAGGAGGCTCAGGCGGCAGCAGGTGCTCGTGGCATTAATGGAAAAGTCGCTCCGAAGACGATGTCTATCGAACAGCTCCCCGATGAAATTTTTATTCGCATCGAAACGGAAAATGGCCAGACAACCGCTTTGGGCAAGATGAACACCGCGACGGGCGAAATCAAGCTGGATCGCTGGTTTGACGCTCAAGGGCGTTTGCTCAAGGGCAAGCCCACTATCGAGGGCATTTATTACAACAACGGCAAAAAGGTCATTGTGAAGTAAGGAGGGATTTAAGATGAAATTGAATATGAAAATTGCAGTTTTGTTCGCTCTGTTGCTTGCCTCGATGTCTTGGGGCGACTATGTCAACGAATTGTTCCTTAGTTATGGAAGTTCATCGGATGCTAAGTCCGTTATTTCGAGTAAAACGGATTATTTTGTGACTAATCAGCTTACTAATGAAAAGAAGGATAATGGCGATATCATCTCCCACAATGATAAAAGTTTTGCACAGGACCTTCTTGCGAATACGGGATGTGGTGGCAGCTGTTATGCCTTTATGGGGTATAAAACGACTACTCATGTCAAGAATATCAATGGTTCTGCATACACGCTGCCAATTACGAATATTATTGTTAAAACCTATTCCAAGGCGAATCCCGAAAATTCTTTTGTACAGGACGGAGCTACATATTATAGGCTTTATCAATATAAAAAGGATGGTACGAGTTTAGGAACTAATGACATTTGCAATAATAAATGCTCCGACTCTAAACATGTTTATATTTATTACACCAGAGATAACATCGATGGAAATGTTGTGAGAGATATAAAGGCTTCCACAGAAACTTCGCTATCTGGTTATACAATAATTGCTGTTGATTTGACTGGTGGAAAAGGTTCTAAGCCTATTTACTTGTTTGTTGATAAGACAAGACCTTATAGCGATCTTTCTTTTCTTGGAAATTATCCTTATGGAAGAAATTCAGACTGGAAATGGAACAGAGATTATGTGGCTTTTACAGGAACTAGTAGAACTTTGCTGTCTCCCCTTGGAACGCCGTTTGGCGACCATGTAGATCACGTTGAATATAAAATAAATGATGGTCCTTGGAGTCGCAGTGTGCCTACCGCAGTTTATCCAGGCACATATAGAGTTTATGCGAAAATTGTGAGCAACCATGCCGATTATACGGACTATATTTATGGCGAATATGAGTCTACAAAAATGGTGACTCCGATTCACAAGGCGGACTCTTTGATTATGAACCAATACGAAAACGGCGAATGGAGCTATTATTATTTGTACGATGCCAAGTTTGAAAATCAGTGGTATGATACTTATAATGCAGGAGGGATATCTAGTACTGTTAATCCTGATTTTTATAGCGGTGACAAAATTAGTATTAGATGGTCCGACAAGTGTAAGTCTGACCCTGTGTTCTATTATAGTAAAGATGGCAGCAGTGCCACTTCTACATTTACTAATGGAATGACGTTGAATTCGGGTAGTTATAAATTCATGGTCAGTTTTAATGAAACTGATTACTGCGAGGCGATGGTGCATGATTCTATAGCTTCGTTTACCATCAAAAAATCCAAGATGACGTTTAATTCTAATGGCGGTTCTGCGGTTGCTGATATCGAAGGTGAAAGAAATGAATCGTACACCAAGCCTGCAAATCCGACCCGTACGGGATATTCGTTCACAGGCTGGAATCCGTCTCTCCCGTCAACACTTCCGCGAGGCGAAAATACTTATACGGCACAGTGGAAAATCAATCAATATACCATAACGCTTTCTGCTGGTGGCGGGCAGTTTAAAGATGGTTCGTCGGTAAAGGAAATTACGCAGAATTATGGGACGACTGTTGCTACGCCTGAAAGACCGACAAGAACGGATTACACGTTTAATGGCTGGCGCCAGACAATTCCTGCGGGGCGTATTGGCTCAAAAATTCCCACGAAAATGCCTGCTCTTAACATGACTTTTGTCGCCCAGTGGATATACAACCGCTTCAAGGTGAATCTGCCAGAACAGATGGAAGTCGTTTATGGCGACATTGCCGATGATGGAACGTACTTGAAAGGCTCTACGGTCAAGTTCACTCCAAAGTCGGGCTATCTTGTAAGGGGCGACTTGACTTATAATGGAGCTTCTGTTGTTCCCGATAAAAACGGAGTTTACGCCATCACGGTGGCGAGCAAGGATGCCGATGTCGTAGCTGAAATGGTCGAAGACCATGGCGCAATCCAAATTGCGGCGGATCATAGCAAGGCGTATATCGACGGTGACAAGACCAGTCTTGCCGCGAATGTGCCTGTTTCTACGGACGTAGCCGCAGTCGAGATGACTCGCACTTTCACCCCGTACAGCACGACGACAATCACTTTCCCGTTCACGATTGATTTGGAATACGTGTGGGGCGGTGTCTTCTGCAAGTTCTTGGGCATGGACAAATCGGGCTTTAAATATACAGCCCGCCTGATGTTCATAAGCACCGAACTCAAGGCTAACGAACCTTACGTGTTCGTGCCGCTGGACGAGCATATTTCGATTGACTTGCCTGCTGGCGAAACCATTGCTATCAAGACCGAGGAAAAATCGGTAAAGTTCGGTGACTGGAGCTTCAATAGCTTGTATCACGAAAAAGTCTGGAAGGATGGCGTTAGCGAAGGTGATGTCGAAGGGGCTGTCGGATACTGCTTCAATCCTTCTGACGAAGAAGTTGATGGGGTCTCGGGCTCTTTTGCCAAGTTGAAGAGTGGCTCGGTCGGTTCGATGCAGGCTTATATCGCGTATGCAAAGAATGCTCCGCAAGCTGTTCGCTCGACAGTGAATGCCGCCAAGTCAACCAAGTCTGTGTTTGATATCGACGATTTGCCCGATGAAATTGGCATCGAAGTCGTGACCGAAGACAAGAAGACGGTTGCAATGGGCAAGATGAACACTGTCACGGGCAAGATTAAATTGAACGCTTGGTTCGACATGAAGGGCAATCTGCTCAAGAGCAAGCCCACCGCCAAAGGCGTTTACTTCTACAATGGCAATCAGGTTATTGTGAAGTAGTGCGGCTTGGCCGCAGTGGTTAGGAATCGTCATTCCTCTTCGAGGCTTGACTGCTGCGTTTTGCCAATGCGTGAGCAAGCTCCCACGCTGTCAAAACTTGCACGTCATTGCGCAAGTGCATGACTTTACGGCTCGGCAATAAGAATGAGTACGCTCATTCTTGCTGCTCTCGCCTTGCACGTCATTCCGGCCTTGAGCCGGAATCTTATTGGAATATAGATGGCGGATCAGGTCCGCCATTTTTTTTGTTCACTACTTTTTACAAATAAACTACTACAAAATGTGATAAGAATGTACTAAATTTGTAATCAAATTTTTAATCGAGGTGTAAAATGACTCCTAAAAATAGGGAAAGCGGCTTGATAGCCGTACTTTTC
>CAMZGI010000074.1 GCA_947306305.1 uncultured Fibrobacter sp. | reverse complement strand
CGCTTGTCCGGGAACGCTTCGCGGAAACCCAAGAGCGTCGCGGTCGCTTCGGTCGGGTGGTGAGCGTAGTCGTCAAACACCATCACTCCGTTCTTTTCGCCAAGGAATTCAAAGCGGCGCTTCACGCCTTCAAATGCAGCCACAGCCTTGCGAGCGATTTCAATCGAAATGCCTTCTTCCACAGCAAGCGCCACAGCAGCCGTTGCATTGAGCACGTTGTGGCGGCCCGGAATCTGGAGCTTAAATTCGCCAAGGCTCTTGCCATCGCACAAAATTTCGAACTTCGGATAGCCCTTCACAAACGTCAAATTTTCAACACGGTACTTCGCCTGACGGGTAAAGCCGTATGTAATCACAGGCTTCTTGAGCTGCGACAAAATCTGCTGCACGTTCGGATCATCGAGGCAAACAATCACCTGACCATAGAACGGAATCTTGTTCGCAAACTGCGTGAACGCATCCTTGATAGCATCAATGTTCTCGTAGGTGTCGAGATGGTCAGCATCAATATTCGTGATAATCGCCGAAGACGGCATCATCGAAAGGAAGCTGCGGTCAAATTCATCGCTTTCGGCAATGAGGTAGTCGCCATGGCCCACCTTGGCGCCACTGCACTTGCCCTTCACAATGCCACCCACGATAATCGTCGGATCCAAGCCAGCTTCTTCCCAAATCGCGCCGACGATAGAAGTCGTCGTGGTCTTGCCATGAGTGCCGGCTATAGAGAGCGTGTACTTGAGACGCATGAGTTCGCCAAGCATTTCCGCACGGCGAATCACCGGAATGCGGCGGTTACGAGCTTCGACCAATTCTGGATTATCATACGGAATCGCAGAAGAATAAACGACCAAGTCCGCATCAACAACATTCTTTGCTTCGTGTTTCGGATCAATGCGAATGCCAAGGCCTTTCAAGTAATCAATGACAGCACCTTCGCCCATGTCGGAACCCGTCACCACAAAACCATTTTCGTGGAGCACTTCGGCAATTCCAGACATGCCTGCGCCACCAATACCCACAAAATGAAGGCGGCGAACACGTTTACAATCGTTAATCTGCATTACATTCTCTCCATATCCATAATAATTTTCGCAATCTGGTCGGCAGCATCGGGCATGCCAAGCGTTTTAGCGGCTTCGCCCATTGCGCTCAAGCGTTCATGGTCATACAAAAGCGCTTCTACCTTGTTCCAAAGATCATTCGGTTCATCATCCAATTCCACAAGAGCGGCCCCCGCTTTTTCAACGACGCGAGCGTTATGCTCCTGATGATTTGCAGTCGCATGCGGATACGGGAGCAAAATGGACGGCTTGCCAAAAGCAAGAATTTCTGCAAGTCCCGAAGCTCCAGCACGACTAATGATGAGGTCTGCATGCTTCATGTACGCATAAATGTTGTCCAAGAAACCACGCACAGCGACGTTCGGCAAAATGCCAAGACGCTTGTTAATATCGTCCACGTTCTTTGCGCCCACCTGCCACACCACGCTAATATCTTCGTGGGCGGCAATGCGACCGATGCTTTCTTCAATCTTATTGTTGATTCCAACAGCGCCCTGCGAGCCACCGACAATAAACACAGCCTTGCGGCCTTCACGGAATTCAATCGGGCGTTCCAAAGAATCTGCAGCTGGCAAATCGCGAATCGGGTTGCCAAGAATACGAGTCTTTTCAATCGGGAAACCCTTCATCGCTTCTTCAGAAGTCACAAAAACAGTCTTCGCGTAGCGAGCGCCAACCTTGTTTGCAATACCGGCAACGGCGTTTTGTTCCTGCAAATAAACGGGAATGCCCATGGAGCCAGCGGCAAGCACAATCGGGAGCGACACATAGCCACCCGTCGCAATCACAACATCCGGGTTCACCTTCTTTACAACGCTCTTAGCGCGGACCAAAGACTTGGTCAAGTTAAACGGCAAAGCCAAATTCTTGAGGAACGGTCCACGGTGCAGAGGAACCGCAGAGATGTATTCGTACGGCCAATCCTTAGACACAAGGCGTTCTTCCATAGAATCCTTGCGACCTGCAAACGTAATGTCCGTTACACCCATCTTCTTTAAACTCTCGGCAATAGCGACCGCCGGGAAAATATGGCCACCAGTGCCACCGCAAACAAAGAGGAACTTTTTCATATAGAACTCCTTCTTGCTCCAAAATTCATAGACCGACCCGAATCATAAGACATAGAACTGCTCATGTACGGTTCACGGATGCTCTTACCAGTTGTCGAACGCGAAATGTTCAGCAAAATTCCAATAAACGCAGCCGACATAATCAAATTCGTTCCGCCATAGCTGATGAACGGAAGCGGCTGTCCCGTCACAGGAATAAGCCCCACGCACACGCAAACATGAATCACAAAATTCATGAACAGCGACGTAGAAAGCGCTACAGCCAAATACTTTCCAAAACGCGTCGAAGAATCTCTTGCAATGTTGAATCCCTGCGAAAAGAGCATCGCAAAAGCAACCAAAATTATGGCAGTTCCGATAAAACCAAATTCCTCGCCCACCGCGGCATAAATCATATCCTTGAACGATTCCGGCAAGTAGCCCAGCTTTTCTTCGCCCATACCGACGCCCGTTCCAAAAACGCCGCCATTTCCAAGAGCTGCAACCGCATGCATCCCCTGATGCTGCGAAGCCGTCATCTCGCCAGTCGGAGCAAAGAACGCGTCGATACGCTTACGGGAATGCGACGACGTCAGCAAAACGAGAAGCCCCGTGGGGACCGCCGCAAGAATGCTAAGCCCAATGTACTTGAGGTTCGCCCCTGCAACCAAAAGCAGCACGAGCAACACGCCACAGAATATAATCAGCATCGAATAGTTCGGCTGCAACGCCAGCAAAATTCCCGAAATCACCATGGGTATCGCCGGCTGGATAATCGAGCATTTAAGCGTCTTGATTTCATCACCCGCATTAGAAAGTTTTGTGCAAACCCAAGCGATAAAACCAAACTTCATTATTTCAGATGGCTGGATATTCATGATCCAACGAGCCGCACCCTTCGTTGCAATACCCATGATAATGGTGCCTAACGTAAGCACCGCGCCCACGGTAAAGACAAAACGGGACGAAACTTTCCACAGCGCATAGTCGATCTTGCTGAAAACCATCAAGGCGACAACCGCAATCACAAGATGAACTAAATGCTTTTGCAAATAATGCTCCGTAGGGAATCCCTTAGAAACAGCCACATAGGCCGACACGGAATAAATGGCAACAATGCCAAAGCACATTAATATTAATGCGACAAAGAGCAAAAGTTTGTTCATTCCTGTGGATTGACTGTTCGACATCTTAACTAAGAAACCCTACTAACTGCTAACCTTACCTTATGCTTTGAACACAGGAGTCATGCGCAATAACGCATCGACAACCTGTTCCATGTGCATGCCGCGGCTACCCTTCACCAAAAGCACATCGCCCTCGGCTACGGATTCGCCCAAGAAAGACACCACTTCTGGCACCGTATCAAAGTGGAACACGTTTTTCATGCCGCGAGACTTTGCTCCTTCGACATACTTATTCGCCTCTGAACCAACTGCAAGGAGCATATCAAAATTCATTTCGGGCACCATCGCGCCAATCTGCTTGTGCAAATTGCCGCTTTCCTTGCCGAGTTCGAGCATGTCGCCGAGCACAGCAATACGCTTGCCTTCGATTTTCATGTTGCCAAGCGTCTGGAGAGCCATCTTCGTCGAAGACGGATTGGCGTTGTAGCAGTCCGACACAATCTTGAAGCCGTTCGCATTCTTAATTTCCATGCGCATGCTAGTCGAAGTAAACGCAGCAAGGGCCTTCGCAATTTCGCCCTTCGGAATGCGGAAAGCTTCGCCCACCGCAATCGCAGCAAGAGCATCGTAAAGATTGTGGTCGCCCGGGACATTCAGCACAAAGTGCGTACGGCCGATGTAAAAATCGGCACAGGAATTTTCGTTCCACTTGAGCTTTTCTGGCTTAATGACTCCGCGACGCACGCCAAAAGTCACCACCTTGACATTCTTGGTAGATTTCACCTTGCAAAGGTGTTCGTCATCGGCATTCACAATCAACGTGCCGCCCTTCTTGAGGCCTGCAATGATGTTGATTTTTTCGTTAAACACGCCGTCCAAATCAATGAGGCGTTCCAAGTGGCTAGCGCCAATGTTCGTAATCACGGCAACATCGGGTTCCGTGGCTAGCGAGAGCGGGCGGATTTCATCCGGGCCGCTCGTGCCCATTTCGACAACAGCAGCTTCGTGGCTGTGCTTCAGCTGGAACAGCGTCATCGGCACGCCGATATGGTTGTTGAAGTTACCCTGCGTAGCATGGGTATTGAACTTCGTCGAAAGCACAGCTTTCGTCATTTCCTTCGTGGTCGTCTTGCCGTTACTTCCTGTAATGGCGACCTTCTTCACCTTGAAATTTCTCTGGTAGCCCTTGGCAAGCTTCAAGAGAGCCTTGGTCGTATCGTCAACCGGGGCGTACATCTTGAAATTCTGATCTATAGCATCTTGGTTTACTACGCTCATCAGAGCTCCATCCTTTTCCATTTGCGGTACAAACTGGTGGGCATCGAATCGAACGCCCTTAATCGGCCAAAAGACAACGCCTTTGGCTTTTTCACGAGAATCCATGCAAAGATTCACCTTGCGTTTTAAAACGCGAGCAGGAACGCCGACCGCTTCGGTTTCCAAAATCTTTAGCATTTCGCCAATTGTCAAATCAAGCTTTAGCATTGTCCCATCGCCTTCACCGCAATTTCACGATCGTCAAAATGATGTTTGGTCTTGCCGATGATTTGGTAATCTTCGTGACCCTTGCCTGCAATCACAAGCCAGTCGCCGCTCTTGAGTTCTCTGCATGCGCGGTTAATCGCTTCTTCGCGATTTTCGACAACTTCAAACTTGTCTGTAGTCATGCCCGCGCGAACATCCTCGATAATCGCCGACGGGTTTTCCGTACGCGGATTGTCCGAGGTGAGCCAAGCCTTGTCGGCAATGCGTTCCGCAATGCCGCCCATAATCGGGCGTTTCGTCTTGTCGCGGTCGCCACCGCAGCCAAACACCGTCGAAAGCTTGCCGCGGCAAAGGCTTCTAGCCGTATTCAGCACACGTTCAAGGGCATCCGGCGTGTGGGCGTAATCCACAATCACATGCTTTCCGTCCTTGTTCCAGACCTTTTCAAAACGTCCCGGAACGCGAACCGTCGCAATCGCCTGACGCATAGCGTCTTCGGGAATTGCAAGAGCATGGGCCCAAGCAAGCACCAAAAGCACGTTATCCACGTTAAAGTCGCCACAAAGCGGCGTGACAAACTTTTCGGCCGCAATCATCGGGAGCGTAAATTCCAAACCGTCTTCGGTATTCTTCACTTCGCCAAACGGCTTCACGTCAGCCTTAGCTTTTCCGAGTCTAGAGACTGCAACCTTGCGGCAATCCAAAGAGTTAAAGAGCTTTTCGCCATGCGCATCGTCAATGTTGATGACAGCAACGCCATTATCGGCGAGATACTTTGTAAAGAGCAACTTCTTTGCTTCAAAGTAAGCGTCCATCGTCTTGTGGTAATCGAGATGGTCTTGCGTCAAGTTGCTAAAGAGACCGCTTCTAAAACGGATTCCCGCTTCGCGCCCTTGATGGAGCGAATGCGAAGAAGCTTCCATCACAAGGTCGGTGCAGCCAGCATCGACCGCGCGAGCCGCAAAGTCAAACAAATCGAGCTGCCCCGGAGTCGTCAGCGTTGCCGGCACAGACTTGTCGCCAATCTTGTTCAAAATCGTGCCGAGCAGAGCAGTCTTGCGGCCAGCCGCTTCTAGCATCGCGTTCATAAGAAACGCGCTCGTCGTCTTTCCGTTCGTGCCCGTGACTGCATGGCAAGTCAACTTGCTGAACGGATCCTTGTAGAAAATCTTTGCAGCTTCCAAGCGAGCAGCCTTCACGTCAGCCACCTGAATCCACTTGGAGGTAAGCCCTTCGGGGGCCATCGTCTCGCCCACAACCGCCACGGCACCAGCCGCAATCGCGCTGCGAGCGAACGTTTCAAATCCTTCCGCTGGAACGGAGAAGAACAAATTCCCCGGTTTCACTCGGCGGGAATCATCGCAAAGCCCCGTCACGGACAACTTTTCCATAAGTCCTTCCGAAATCATCAGCTTTTCTCCTTTAAGGTCAATTTGCAAACAGCGCCCTTCTGCAAAATTTCTTCTGCTTTTGGTTCCTGGGCGACCACGCGACCTTTTCCTGTATATTCAACATTCATGCGGATGTTCCCCATCACTTCGAGAGCATCCTTCAACGAAAGCCCCTGCAAGTTCGGCATCTTGCTAGCCACAGCATCGCCGAGCAAAAGCGTCTTTCCGTTAATCAAGCCCATATCGACGCGTTCCGAAATCACGCGAGAGCCCTTGCCTTCAAAGCGAATGGGGCAGTGATTCTTCTTCGCGTAAGCCTTTGCAGATGCAGCCGTCATCCCCGCCAAATCCTTGTCGCACGGAGAACCGAGCTTCACTTGCTTTAAGTTGTGAGCCATCGGCGAGAGGGACGGGTGGTAGTAAACGCCTTCCATAATGCGACGGAAAATCGGGCCCGCAGTAAGGCCACCAACATGTTTTCCTTGCGGGTCATCGACAAGCACCAAGCACACGAAGCGAGTGTCTTCAGCTGGAGCAAGCCCGATAAACGAAGCCACCTGAGAATTGCGGTCGTAAGAACGAGTCAAATGATTGTACTTTTCGGCCGTACCCGTCTTGCCACCAAACAGCACGCCATCAAGCTTCTGCGAGGCAACACGCTTTGCCGTTCCGCTATTCACCACGCGATTCAGCATTTTGCGGATAGACGCAGCCGTCTTTTCCGAAACCACGCGACGGAGTTCCACCGGCTTAACTTTTTCAACCACTTCGCCATCAGAATTACGCCATTCCTTCACAATCTGCGGACGCATCAGCTTGCCGCCATTCGCGATAGCGGCGTAAGCCATCACCATCTGGATAGGCGTTGTCGAAACAGCGTGTCCAAAGCCCATCGTCTTAAGAGTTCTGTCGTCGCGAGTAAGCTCGCTCGGAGTCAAAAGCTTTCCGTTTTCTTCGCCAGTGTAATTATCGAACGCTCTCGTCCCGATGCCAAAGGCACGGGCCATCTTGAACAAACGTTCAGCACCCACTTCGGAGGCTATCTTTGCAAACACAATGTTCGAAGACTGCACCATCGCTTCGCCCATGTCCATGTCGCCATAAACGTGCGTATCGCAAATCTTTTCAGACCTCGGATTCCATTGCCAGCAACGGCCTTCATTTGCATAAATCTTATTAGGGCTCACCACATGATTTTCAAGGGCCGCCGCAGCCGTAATCACCTTGAACGTGGAGCCCGGTTCATACGACATCGAAATGATTTCGTTCTTAGCCGTGCGTCCAGTTCCCTGAATTTTGGAGTTCGGGTCAAACGTCGGGTAGCTCGCCATAGCAAGGATTTCGCCCGTATAAGGATCCACAACGACAGCGCTCGCGCTCGTCGCCATAAATTCAGAAACGCCATCCTTCAAAGCTTTCTCGACAATCTCTTGCATGTTGCGGTCGATTGTGAGCACAAGATTCAAGCCAGACTTGGCTTCGACAACATCCTTGGAGCGGTAATAGACTTCGCGTTTTTTCGCGTCTTGCACGCTCACGCGCAGCCCCTCGTCACCACGAAGACTGTCGTCATAAATCTTTTCCATGCCCATGCTGCCGCTGCCGTTATAGCCCACTTTCCCCACAATCTGCGAGGCTAGCGACCCTTGCAAGAACAAACGGCTATAGCCCAAATTGTCTTCCGTGTCGCGCATGCTTTCTGCAAACACGATGCCATTGCGATCCATAATCGAGCCGCGTTCTGCATACAAATTCTTTGTCTGCGTCACCGTCGATTTCGTCTTCACCTGATAAACATCGCTATTCAAGACCTGGATATTGAAGGTCTGCAACAGAAGCACGCCCACCGTGCAAAGCACAAGGCTCTTCAAAATGAACAGGGGATCTGCACCGTACTTATTCATTCGGCTCCCCCGTCACCATGACTTTTATAGGAACAGCGTTCAGCCCAAGGCCCGCATGTTCCGCAAACTTCGAAAGATGATCAATCGACGTAAGCTTGTTGATTTCAAAATCCTTCAAAAGAATTTCGCGATTCAGCAAGTTCGCCTTTTCCTTAAGCCCGTAGAAAGTCCCATAAAGACGGTCAATGCTGTTCTGCATATACACAGGAACCATACTGGCAATCGAGAACACAAGCATAAAGATCAGCACCAAGCCCATAGTACCACGCTTTCTCGACTTCGGAGATTCATTCACCGTTGCATTCTGCTCATTCTTGATCATACTCTTTCATAGATCCTTAGTTTCGCAGAACGTGCCCGGCTGTTCCTGTTGATTTCATCCGCCGAGGGCAAAATCGGCTTACGATTGACTTTCTTTAAACGCTGGTGGTTGCCACCGCACATGCAAACCGGCAAGTTTTCCGGACAAATGCATGCCTTTTCAAATTCAGCAGCCGTTTCCTTGACGCAACGGTCTTCCACGGAATGGTAGCTCATCACGACCAAACGACCGCCCACCTTGAGGCAATCGACCGCGGCGCGGAGGCTATCTTCAATCTGCTTGAGTTCGCCATTCACTTCCATGCGAATTGCCTGGAATACACGGGCAAGGAGGCTGTTGGCTTCGCGACGCTTGTCCGGGAATACCGATTCCACGACCGACTTCACATCGCTCGGGAGCACATCGCGACCTTCAGCGGCAATTTCGGCAACTTTTTCTTTAATGCGAGAGGCAAGCTTGAACGCACGATCCATATCGGCATTCTTGCGGAGCGCTTCGGCAAAATCATCTTCGCTTACTGTGCGGAGCCATTCTTGCGCAGAAACATTTTCGCGACGATCCATACGCAAATCGAGCGGATTATCGCCCACAAACGTAAAACCGCGACTGGAATCATCGACCTGATGGCTGCTAATGCCGAGGTCATAAAGGATGCCATCGACAGAATTAGCTTCAATTTCGTTTCCGAGTTCGCTAAACGGAACCGGATGGACTATAAATTTAGGCGAAACGCCAGCAAGGCGCTTCGTCGCAAACGCGACCGCTTCTTCGTCACGGTCAAAGGCATGCAAAGTCCCCTCGGAATTCAGCAAATTCGCAATAGCGTAAGAATGGCCGCCACCGCCAAGGGTGCAGTCCGTATAGGTGCCGTTCGGCTTGACAGCCAAGCCTTCAAGGCATTCCTTGAGCATCACCGGATCGTGATAGAATTCTCTCCCTTGAACTCCAGCGACCGCGGCTTCCGAGATTTCATTTACATGTACTGACTTGCGGAGATTCTTATCGGCCATTATCCCCCTCCGTCAAGCCACCACCATAGAACGCGGCATCGAAAGCGTCGATTGCTTCATTTGTCTGCAAACCATACTTTTCGTTGTAACGTTCAGGATTCCATAATTCGAGAGCTTTACCGCGGGCTTGGACATAAAGAACTTCGTCTTTAAGGCCAGCAAACTCCAGCAAAATCTTGGGGAGTAAAATGCGATTTTGGCCATCCATCTCCACAACTGTGGGGCAGAGGCCTCTCCGAACTAAGTCGGCTTGACGGCGGTCGGACCAGCTGTCCAAGTCCGCCATGAATTTCTCAAACTCGGGTAGGACAAACAACCGGAGGGTGCGGTCCGGGCCACGAGTGACCACGAACTGTCCTTCTTCGGAAGCCGTAAGCTGACGACGGAATTCCCTAGGGAAGGAGGTCCTTCCCTTTCCATCGATAGCCGTCTGGGCTTGTCCTATGAAAGATGTGAAATTCATATTATTTGACACATTTTACCACAACACTAATCACACATGGAAAATATACCCACTTAGCCCCACTTTGGCAACACAAAAAGCGAGTTAAACTTAAAAATTACATACTTTTTTTATCACAACAGCATGTTTTTCGCGTATTTTAATGTACATTTGAGCAACTTTTCAGTAAAAAAACGCAGTGGGAGAAAATCCCAAGGCACGAGCCATGAGCCACGAGCAATGTAACATTAACGTCATAGCGGACCCGATCCGCCATCTGCCCGCCACGTCGCCA
>CAMZGI010000073.1 GCA_947306305.1 uncultured Fibrobacter sp. | reverse complement strand
CATGACTTGGACCCCGCATGAAAAGAAACCGCTACTTGTTCGTTTTTCGGAATGGCTAGTCGAGCCGGATGAATGGCCTGCTTGGGTGCAGTTCTTCTTGTTGCCAAAACCGCTTGGCCGCGAGAACTTCTTTTTTGTGCGCGTGGTGCTGCTGATTGCGATGGCGTTCTTTTCGTTGCAGGCGTTTTTCGGCGGCTATCAGTCGTGGATTGTCCAGTTTTTGCACAACTTGAACTTGCCCGTTCACGAAACAGGGCATATCGTTTTTGGAATCTTTGGTAAGCCCGTGATTACGTCCCTTGGTGGTTCGCTGTTCCAGACCATTATGCCGCTCGTGTTCTGCTTTGCGCTGTGGATCAAGCCGCGAGACTTGTTCGGAGCGTCGGTTGCGCTCTGGTGGGCGTTCGAAAACTTGATCGACGTGGCCCCGTATATCGAAGATGCTCTCCCCATGAAGCTTACGCTCATTAGTGGCGGCACCGGTGCCGAAGCCCCTTACGGATTCCATGACTGGAATTTTATCTTGTCCGAAACTGGGCTGCTTTTAAAGTGCGATACGATAGCCTCGGTGGTATATGCGGTGGGCTATATCGGGATGGCGTTCTGCGTGATGTGGGGCTCCTGGAGCTTGCTTTATTACTTTATTTACCAACGGCGAACGGACACTCTTATATGAGCTCCATCTCGACGAGGAATCGGTAAAAACAGAGTACGGCGACTCCGAGAATAAAAATCGTCACAATGACAAATTGCACGGGGTGTTCGCGAAAATCGTAATCCGCCTTGCCGTAAGAAAAATTGCCACGCACAATGGCGCTGATGAAAAAGGCGAAGAATAAAATGGCGAGTAAGAGCGACATCAACCTCAAAGATAGAAAAAGCTTTCGCTTATTTTTTCAGCAACAGTTTTTTGTTTTCGAGAAGGCCATCGTTGTCAAAGCGGACTGTCGGATTCTTGCCGCTTTTGAAGTCCTCTTCGCTTTCGTAGAGAGAAAGTGCAATTGTGCTGCCTGGTTTTGCGGCATTTGATTGCCCTGATTGAACCTTGTATGTAAACGAAAAGTCCTGTGACGCTCCGTCTTTGAATGTCCCTTTGGGGATGAGGGTCGTCTTGCCCAACTGCACGAGTGATACTCCTGTGCTGTCAACAAATTCTGCGACCAAATACACGTTAAAGAAACAGGGTGCCACGCCCGTATTTTGAACGGTAATGTTTAATGTGCTTAAAGTATCTTTGGTGCTTGCGACGGTCAGTAGCTCTGCTTTAGAAACGGTAAAGTTGTAGCCGATGACTTTAGTCATGGAATCTGCAAGAGCCTTATTGTCTTTGTAGAAATAATAGCCGTCATCGCTGTCTTGGTCTAGCACGTAGTAAGTCAAGTGGGCTGTAGTGATTGCGTTTACCCAACGCTCTGGAGTCCATTTTAAGTAGCCGCTGGGAATAATGTCGGTGTAATTCAGCATGGTGGTGTAGCCCGCGATGTTTTCTGCTACCGTCGGGAGGTTTGCTTTGTAGGCTCGCACTAACGAATCGGGCGTGCCGGGAATGCCGATGAATCCGTCGTCACGTTTAGTGATGCCAAGGCTGAGGGCGTGCGTATAAACGTTTCCGTAGCCGTTGGACGGAAGTACCAACAACGTTTTCTTGAACACTGAAGCGTAGTGGTCGAGCATGTCAATCAATACGTTTTCGGCTGGCATTTGCGATCCGTCAAAATGTGATATGTGCCATTCGCCCCAGTTGCCAAAGGAACGAATGTCGATGTATTCTAGGCGTGGGTCGCCATCGTATTTTTGTGCCAATGCCGTTGCAAAGTCTTTTGCCGCCTGCAAGTAAATGGGGTCGTCCCAGCGGGGGACCGCCAACGTTTTCCCGTCGAATGTGGCGTAATCCTTTTTGGCTCCCATATCATAGACAAATTTTGGAGTCCAGTCGTAATCGCTTTCGATGGTATAGTTGTTCTTGCGACCCATGGAAGACGAATAGGGGAGAACTCGCAGTGCGTAACCTAAGCCGTGTTTTTCGCATGCGTCCAGAATTGCGTCAATTTCGTCCCAGTAATACACCCCTTTTTCTGGATTTACTTTGTTCCACTGGAAGTACCCTGAACCGTAAGTGACTATATCCCATGCTTTGTTTTGCCATGAACCGTTGGGACCGTATTCGCATTCTGGAACGAATGTCCAAGTGCCGCCCACGACAACCGTGAAGCCTTTGTGCGGGTTGGGGAGTGGTCCGTCGAAACGCTTGAGGGAGTAGGTGATTTTTGTGGTGTCGGGGGCTGAATTGCTAGAAGATTCCGGGTCGAGCCCGGAATGACGAGACGAGCTGCTTACGTCATTGCGAGGGGTCGAAGACAAAGCCTGCCACGAGCTTGACGAAGTGGAAGCAATCCATGATGACGAAGTCGCCTTATTCGAGGACGATGTGGACTTCGTCATGGCGGACGACGATCCGCCATCTCTACCGCTGCTAGATTCCGGGTCGAACCCGGAATGACGTGAAGAGCTGCTTGAAGATTCGTCAAGAGACTGTTGATATGCTTCGTTTCCGCTAGAAACGCTGCTTTCGTCGCTGCATGCGACAAGTCCAATAACTACGAAAGTCAATAAGCCTAGCGGGGTAAAGCTTTTCAATTCATCCTCCAAGATTCTTAAAAGAATATAGATGATTTTTTTCAAATAATCGTTGCTTGGGGTGTTTTGTGAGACTAAAAAACGTAAAATTGCGAAAATGTCATTATATGACTGTGTATGTGCGTATATTTAAATTGAGGTTCTGAAAATGTGTTCGCTGTTCTTTGCTGTTATAATCGTGGCTGTGCTTTATTTTTTCTATGCGTAAGGAATTCTCAAATTCCGAGTTCCTTGACCCAATCTACATCTGGCGTGACCGTCAGCGTTTTTAGTCCGCAGGCGGCTGCCGCAGCGGTGTTTACGGCACTGTCGTCGAGGAATATCGTTTCGGCGGAGGAGGCTCCGAGTTCGCGGATGGCTGTCTTGAAAATTTCGGGGTCCGGCTTTTGCAAGTGAAGGTCTTGACTCAAGAAGATTTTGTCGAAAAAATCTTCGAGCTTGTTGCCGTTCGCGCAGAACCAATTCTTGCAACTGCATTCCCAATGCAATGCGTTTGTGTTGCTCAAAAGCGAAACTGTCGCGACCCCTTCTGTGTTTTGCAATTGGCGGAGTGCGTTTAACTTACGTTCTGCGACTCCGAGGCAAATAGAGTTCCATGCAACTTCGATGTCGGTGGGCGTTGTGCCTTGCGAACATTTGTCGGCGACTTGTTTGCAAAAATCTTCGGTCGTTACCCAGCCAAGCTGGTAATCTTCCATCAGCTTAAAGACATCGCCGCCTTCTTTAAGTTCTGCGGCGGGGAGCCCTAATGCGACAAATCGATCGTAAGCGTTTTGCATGCGGATGTCCAAAAGGACTCCGCCCAAATCAAAAATGTAGTTCTTGAGCATGGCGGCAAAGATAGAAAATCGCGGGTTTTCGTAGAAGCGGTTACCACAACAACGCTTTTGTCACGTCGCTCGCTTCGTTTTTGGCTCCGTGGGCGCTGTCGCTGCCAGACGATGCTTCTGTACCGATGAATCGTTCTTGCAAATCTGCGACAAAACGGATTTTACCGTGGTTGTTCCCCTTGGTGATGATTTCCATGTTAAATGGCTTCATGACCTTGGAACCGCTACGACCTTGCAGTCCTTCTTGCTTGGCTACTTGTTCCAGCTCGCGTTTTTGACCTTCGTAGTCCTTGAAGATTTTGACTGCATCTGCGTTGGCTGCAAGAATATCTTCGATGAATGACTTTGTTCGTGTTTTTGGCGATTTGTCTGTGACAGGGACGTTTGGCAAAGCGAGATTCAATACGCGTACCATCTGGCACATATATTCGTTGGGGTACATTTCTTTTTCGGCGGGTTGCAAAAGCGGCAAGTAGCGAACCCCCTTGTTCGTTTTGGAATCCAAATTTTGCTTGAGGGCGTTAGATGTCGCAGAAACTTCGTGCAGTTGCTCCTTGACATCGCTGAGGTTTTTCTCTGCCTTTTCACGTTTCTCGTCAGCTTCGATAGCGAGATTTTCCCACGTTTTACGTTCTTCTTCGCAGTTGATGTACTTTCTGTTGAGCGAATCGTATTTGGCGTGCTCGTCTTTGTATTGGTCGCGCTCTTTGGTGACGCGTTCTAGATCCGCCATCAGTTTTTCGACAAGGCGAGACATGTCCTTGCGTTCTTCGCGAGCCTGCTGCCATTCCTGACGCATCTCGTTTAGCGTATTTATCTTTTGAATGCGCTCTCTTTCGATGAGGTCTTTTTCGTACTCTTCGCGGGCAGTGAGCAAATCGTCCCACGTAAAGTTGAATTTGAGCGACAAGTTCGCTTTCAGGATCTTGATGAATATATCCTGAACCAAGGTTTCGGGTTTTTCGACCCAATCGACGACATCGTGGCGGTTGAAAACGGTTATGGGCTCGTTGGCGTGACAAATACCGATTTCACCCCCTTGCGGTATTCTTTTGCCTTTAATCTCTTGTGCGAGGCGTTCCCTTAACGAAGAATCTTTTTCTGCAAAAACGTGTGCAATGCCAAAGAGATTGTCTGCAACGATGCTCGGCTTTAACGAATGAGTTCGCTCGGAACAACTTAAATACACGATGGGGAGCACGTTACGTAATTGCCCTGTGAGTGCATTCTTGGCTTTGTCGATTTCGCCCGGCTCAAGAATGTGCGCCTGCTTTTTGATTTCTATGGAGCCGTCGCCGTCCTGATATTCTGTGAGAAGGTCGATGATGTATGGACGCTCGATTTTGGGCAATGTCTTGTCGCGGCCTAAGTCGCAATCTTGCGAGACGAAGCATAGAACGTGCTTATCGGTTCGCTTTAATGCAATTTGAGTTTTCCAAATGCGGTTGGTGATGACGTTCCTTGCAACAAAAGTAAATCCGATGTAGTCGGAATGTTCCCATGAGAACGAATAATAATCGAGCTTGTCCCCTGCAAATTCGTAATGACCAAAAGGCTCTGCTGAAAAAGGAATGTCTCTAGGTAATCTGCGTAAAAGTTGGTCGTAAAGTCTTTTGCCGCGTCGGTCTTTGTAGCTTGCAATCCAAGTGAGTATGCATTCGCGATAAACAATATTCCACGGCAGGTCGCTGCGCAAGTTGAACGAAGTTCTAATTAATTGCATGTAATTCCCCCTTTTTTGCGTAAATAATAATAGCAGATGCGGAAAATGTCAATGAGGCGGTGAGTAATGAGCCGAGAGGGATGAGTGGTTAGAACTTAGAGCTTAGAACTAAGATGGTGATGTTTGTGGCGGACCTGATCCTCCATCTGTCCAACCTTGCACGTCATTCCGGGCTAGACCCGGAATCTATCAACTAAGTTCTGCCCACTGTGCCGAAGGTGCCCCCGACCTCATGCCTGATGCCTAACCCCTGATTCCCGACTTCTGCTCTAGTTGCGAAATGGTGGCTGCAACGGTCGAAACGCCTCCGATAAATGCTGCGATAAACGCTCCACAGAACAAGTAAAGCGGTAGCGAATAGACGGCTCCGTTTGCAATGGCGATGTATTTCAACTTGAATGTCGCTTTGCGGCTATCTTTTGCTGAACAACGCCAACGTTCGTAAGTGTAATCCATGAATCCGCTGCCAAAGTAGTACGCGTTGATGATGAAAATCAAAATGAGCGATGCGATACTCCCGACAATGGGGATGAAGTTTAATAGCAGACAAAGTGCCGTGAGTAAAAGTTGCTTTGCCGTGTTTCTCAAGGCGATGACAATAGCTCTCAAAATGTCTTTAAGCGCTTGTTTTAAATCGAATGGAAATTCTTTCCCCATGAGAATCGTTTCGGTTTTTTCCGATAGAAATGTGTAAATGGGCGACATCAAAATATTGACAATCGTTCCGCCGATGAAAATGAAAATCGCAAAGAACACAATCGGCAGAATAATCTTGATGCCAATCATTGCCGCGTGAATCCAACCGTTCATATTCTCGACACTGCGTTCAATAATGCCGTTAATCCAATCGCTAACGCCGATGCCCGAGAAGATAAATGCCGCGACAATGAGAATGTTCAAGAGAACGGGAATCAGCAAATATTTGACGAGATGGTTTGCCCAAATTAAGCGGAGAGCCTTCGGATAAGCGGAGAATCCGAGCTTGAGTTGATGGGAAAATGGAATAATAACTTGCTGCATTTTTTTTAATCTTTTTGTTTATTTAATCATAAAAACGGCGTAAAGCGGAACGGACTTGATTCCGTTTTCAATGCCAAAGTTTCGCGCAGAAATCCTGATGCTGTATGGTGTTTCGGATTTGGAAACGAATTTTTTTAAACTATGCGATTTATTATGAGTTGAAGATTTGACCTCAATGGGAATGATTTGCCCATTTATTCGTGTTATAAAGTCGATTTCGTTTTGGTTGTTTTCGTTCCAATAATATATTTCTAGATGGTTTGTTTTTAATTGTGTATAAACGTAATTTTCGACAAGCCCGCCCTTAAAATCGTTGAACATTGGGTTTTCGAAAACAATGTCTTCGTATGTCGCACTTTGTGATGCACAACATAATCCTGTATCGCTCATGTATAATTTGAAATCGGAGTCTGAGGCGTTGGCCTTGAACGGTAATGACATGTGTTCAAGTCGTGAAACTTTTGATGCAATCCCTGCGAGGGTAATCCATTCTAAGGCGTTTTCAAATTCGCTAGCGCGGGCACCTGGCTTTAATCCCCGATATTGGAATTTCTTGTTTTCTTTGGCGAGCTGCTTACCGATGCTTGCATAGACAAGTCGTGTTTTTGCAATCTCACTTTGTTTGTTGTATTTGCTCATGTCATTTTGATAGGCTGCAAGAATGTCTTTTTTGATGATGTCGGTTTGAAGTGGGTTATGGTTTTGTATAAAATTGCTGACTGCGGCGGGCATTCCCCCGACAAAAAGATATTCTCTATAGGCTTCTAAAGCTTTTGTGTGCAGAGCATCTTCAAGAGGTTTATTTTCTGTATAATGTTCCCTAATTTTTTCGAGAAGGATATCGTCGCCACGGGCCATTAAGAATTCTTCAAAATCCAAAGGGTTCATGTCCATGATTTCGACTTTTCCGACGGGGAACGAATATTGATTGCGATTGACTGCAACGCCGAGAAGCGAACCGAGTGCGATAATGTGAATGTCGGGTGCTTCTTCGCAAAAATATTTAAGAGATGTCAACGCTTCTGGGCTGGCTTGGACTTCGTCAAAAATGACGAGCGTTTCGCGCGGAAAAACTTTCTTCTGTTTTATGGCGGATAGACGGGGGAGTATGTGGCTAGGTGATAAATTTGAAAAAATGGAGGCGAGATCGGAGTCTCTTTCGAAGTTGCAATAAACAACATCGGAGTAGAATTTAGCCCCGAATTCGGTAACAGTGTATGTTTTCCCCGTTTGTCGAGCTCCTTGTAAAATTAGGGGCATGCGTGAAGAGGAATTCTTCCATTCGACCAGTTTTTCTACGATTTTGCGTTTCATACTTTTAATATACATAAAAAAGTGTAAATTTTGGTATTGAATTTACATTTTTTAATGTGAAATTGCTGTGATAATGGAAAAACGAAAATATCCTCTCAAAGAATGAAAGTTTTTTCTATATTCCAGATACAACCTTTAACTCGGAGTTGGATGCTTAATATCCAAAATTGGTTCATTGTTTAATGCGGGCTGCATCGAGTGATGCTGCCTGCCCTTCTGTGAAACTCCCGCAAAATGCGGAAAAACATAAGGTAAAAACATGAACAAACATTCTGAAATTATCATCCGGCAGGAAACCTCTGCCGACTTTTTCGCTGTTGAAAATTTAACCCGTGAAGCGTTCTGGAACGTCTATCGTCCCGGTTGCGAAGAGCATTATGTGCTCCATTGCTTCCGCGACCGCCCAGATTTCATTCCCGAACTTTCGCTAGTCATGGAGCGCGTCTTGGATGATGGCTCTCGCGAACTTATCGCTCATGTGATGTTCGCTTGGTCCGAAATCATGGTCGATGGCGAACCTCCGCATGTATTGCGCATGATGACGTTTGGCCCCATCAGCGTGCGGCCTGACTTGCAACGGATGGGCTACGGCAAGATGCTGCTGGATTATGCGATGGAACGTGCCCGCGAAATGAACGGCGGTTGCATTGCCATTTGCGGCAACATCCAGTTTTACGGAAAGTGCGGCTTCGTTGTTGCAACGACCAAAGGAATCCGCTATGCTGACGACCCGGACGGCGACGCTCCTTATTTTTTGATCAAGGAGCTCACGCCGGGATTCCTCGACGGAATTACCGGAAGCTATCGCGACCCTGCGGGCTACTTTATCGATAAGGCTGCTTGCGAGGAATTCGATAAGCAGTTCCCGCCCAAGGTAAAGCTGAAGCTGCCCGGACAGCTCTTTTGATGCGTGAATGAAAGGAAAGGCGGTCTGCATGACCGCCTTTTATGAAAATTTAAAGTTCGGGTGTTTTTGTGTGGATTTTTACACGTTTTCGCCGGAACCTGTTGGTTGCTTGTCTATGAAAAGCGTACTTTTTATCCCTCAAGTCTTGCTTTCCTCTAAAAATTAATGTATAATATTTACCAAATCACGATTTACTAAATCACGATTTTGTAAATTGTTTGCGAAACCGAGGCGATATGTTCATAGGTAGAAAACAAGAATTGCAATTTTTGGAAGACAAGTACAAATCTAAAGGTGGACAACTTGTGGTTTTGTACGGTCGCAGGCGAGTTGGCAAGACCGAGACGCTTCGCGAGTTTTGTAAGGGAAAACCGCATGTTTTCTACTCCTGTCGTGAAATATCGGACAAAATTCAGCTTCGTAGCTTTTCTGAAAAACTATTGCACGAAAAAATCCCTGCATCCAATTATATTACTGAATTTGCCGATTGGGATTCTGCCTTTAAGAGTATAATTGACTTGCCGTATAAAGCGGCCAAAAGATTGCTCGTTATAGACGAATTCTCTTATATGTGCAAATATAACGAAAGCATTCCGTCCATATTGCAAGCTCTTTGGGACGAACTATTGAAAGATGAAAACGTCATGATTGTACTTTGCGGAAGTTCCATGAGTTTCATTGAAAAAGAGTTGCTGGCTGAAAAAAATCCATTGTACGGCAGGGCTACAGGCATCTACAAAATGGAAGCGATGAACTTTTATGAAGCCACACTGTTTTTCCCGAAATACTCTGCCCGTGACAAAATTATCGCTTATTCCATTCTTGGCGGTGTTCCACATTATTTGAGGCAATTCGACCCAGCTTTGTCGCTTGATGAAAATATCAAAAGAAACATCCTTACCAAAGGCTGTGCCCTTTATAGTGAAGTTGAATTTTTGCTTCGACAAGAACTTCGCGAAACGCTTCTGTACAATTCGATTATAGAATCGGTTGCACTCGGAGCGACCAAGCTCAACGATATCAGCCAAAAGTCGCTAATCGACGACACTTCGAAAACAAGCGTTTATCTGAAAAATCTTATTGAGCTTGAAATTATTGAACGTGAATTTTCTGTTGATGAAGGAATAAAAAATCAAGGCAACCGCAATCGCGGCTTGTACCGATTGACCGATAATTTCTTTCGATTCTGGTACGCTTTCGTGTTTACCAATTTCTCCGACTTGGAGGGTGGCGACGTGAAGGGCGTTTTCGATTACGCAATCAAGCCCAAGTTACATGAGTTTGCTTCTTTAGCGTTTGAGACTGTTTGTCGGGAGTATGTTAAAGAATTGCAGAAAGCCGGATGTTTGCCGTTCCGCTATAAACGTATGGGGCGTTGGTGGGGTAAAACCACTGTTCGCCGCAACGACAAAAAAGAAATTCAAGAAACTGAAATCGACTTGCTTGCTATTTCTGAAGATGCTAGTAAATACCTTGTTGGGGAATGTAAGTTCAAAGGCAAACAGTTTGATTACGGCGAATACCTTGATACTGTAGCCAAGTTTCAACCGCAAAAAGCAGATGCGGAAATGTTCTACTATTTGTTTTCTGAATCGGGATTTGCAAAAAATCTTGTTGCAGAGGCAAAAAAGAACACTAATATAAAACTCGTGGACATTGAGGAAATTGTTTGCCCTCAAAAATGA
>CAMZGI010000072.1 GCA_947306305.1 uncultured Fibrobacter sp. | reverse complement strand
GGTGTCCCCTTGAAGTCCTTTTTACGCATTTTATATGCAAATGCGCTTGACTTTTCGTGTTGGCTAGAGTATATTCATTAGACAAGTGTTAGTTAATTAAAGGGAGGGGATGTATGAATACAATCGGGAAGATTGTTTCTACTCTATTTTTACTGGCTATAGTTCCGTTCTGTTTTGCAGCTGGGGATGCTGCGGAACAAAGTGCGTTAAGACGTGCTGAAATTTACGTTGATGAGGATCTTTACAAAGATAGCGAAGTCCTAGCTGCTGTAAAGAAATATGCCGATGCGGTTGAAAAAAATTTCAATTTCAAGATAGACATTAAGTCGTTCCCGGTGGCGCTTGTGCTGGATTCGTCAACGCTTGATACGGATGATCCGGTGTTCAAGGAAAAAACGAATGCTGCCGATTTGAAAGCGGCGATAAAAAAATCGTGGGAAGACGAAAGCAAACCTCCTTTAGCGGGCGTGATTCTTATTGGCAACTTGCCCTTTGCTCAAATGGAATATTTTGTCAAAGTCTCCGATGGCAAATTTGCGTACCCGGAAGATGCAGGCCCCTATACCAATTACCAGCGGTGGGTTGCGGATTTCTATTTCATGGATTTGGACGGGGAATGGAGAGACGAAATTACAGGAATCAATTGCTTGAACCGAGATAAATGCGACCGTTTGGAACGGAAGCCGAATGGAATTTATGATGCCCATTACGACAAAAAAGGCGAGCTGGGCTCTGATGATTTTGAAATTTGGGTGTCGCGCGTGAATCCGTATGGGGAAGCCCGCGAGCATACAGCGGCTGGGTGGAAAAAACAGCTCCATAACTATGATGCGGAATACTTCCCTAAGGTGAAAGAGTTCTTGATGCATTGGCTTACCAAGGCGTACAATCAGCAAGTCAAGACTAGCCGCCCGGACAAGGCTTTATATACCTATTCTTCGAAGTCCGATTTAAAGACTAGTGATTTTGCTATGGTGAACTACATTGACAATCTTTCGAATATTTACAACGAAGTGGATGTGATGTGGGAAGCCGACAATCGAAAATATCTGGATTTCATTTCAAGGGATTACGATTGGGTCTTTCATATAGGTCACGCGATGGAAACGTATTTTGAAAGCGGTGTCAAAATTGAGGATTTTGATACGCTGGTCCATGTGAACGCCCGAGTGTTTGACTTGTATTCTTGTAGTGCTGCGCGAACCGTCGTTTTTGAGGGGAATGCTTATGACCGCAATATTGCACTAGCCCATATTTTTAGAACTTCGGAAGGTGGCGTGACAGTGATTGGCAATACAAAGACGGGAGGCGGCTATCAAGACAATGACTATTTCTATAAACAGCTGAAGACTAATATGTTGGGGGACGCTTATCTTCAATGGGTCAATCACAGAACCTTGGTGTTTGAAGCGTCGAAGCATACGAAAGATGTTTATGAATGGTTTTATCCGTACGGCTTTTTCGGTGATCCGTTTATCAGGCTGAAAGCCGATAGGGAAAATGTGAAAGAGGAAGAAATCCCGAAAAATATCGCATTGCATGCGTTTAACGATTTTAATATCAGCGGAAAGTGCTATGATGAAACGCAGGGGAAAGGAGGACGTTGCAATGTGGTTTGCGGTTCTACAGCAAAAAATTATTGTGCGGGCGTTCATGGCGATGCTGAAATCGGTTCGATTTATGCCAAGGGCGGCATGACGTTGAGGAACTCCTCCACTGCGACAAGCGTGATGATGTATAGCGATTTCGAAAATGCGAATTTTAATATCGATATTAATGTGGAGTACAATTATGTGGCGTACAAAAATCCTAAAAAATGGAATGCGGAACTGAGCTTTAAGGAACCTTTGCCGGAATTCCCGAAGACGGGTTGCAAGGACGTGACTGTTGACAAGGAATATACTCTTGTGAATGGAGCGTGTGTCAAAAACTTGACGGTGAAATCATCGGGAACGCTTGTTATTCCCGAAGGAACGTTCTACGTCGAAAACATGAAAATGGAAAAGGGGTCTAAGTACAAGTTTGATAAACCGGGATATTATTCAGCGATGCATGTCAAGAATGGTTTTGCTTGGGATGCTTCGCCAGCGAGTGCTGTTAAGGATTATGCGGAGTGGGCTAAGGGATTTAAGTTATTTGTGCATGACGATTCGGATGTTGTTGATTTAGATAGTGCGTTTTACGGTTCTGTCTATGCACCGAATACGATGGTGAATGTTCGCGGAAAGGCGTATGGAACGTTTACTGGGGAAGGCGTTGCCGTGCATGATAAGTCTGTTGCTTATTATGTGCCGTTTGCTCCGATTGATGCGGATCCGGGAAAAACGGTGGAGGTCTTTGCGGATAAACGTCTTGCTGCGTCGAGCAATCGAGTCCATGCCGGTTGGATTCACGATGGAGTGGTTGAGTTTGTGGCTCCGGCTGCGGGACTGTACAAAATTTCTGTGATGAACGCCCTTGGGCAGAAGGTCGCTGCGTTTAATGTGAATGCCATGGCTGGGCGTAATGCTGTGGAATGGTCTCCTGCGAGGAATGCTCACGGACGTTATGTCGTAAAAATTCAGGCAAATTAAATACTTTGGGGGAGAAAGTATGAATCTTTTCGTGAAAAATGTTTTCGCGTTGCTTGTGCTGGGGATGTTCTGCTTTGCTGCGGAAAATGCAACGCAAAATACGGGGTTAAGGCGAGCAGAAATTTACGTCGATGAGGATCTTTACAAAGAGCCCGAAGTCGTTGAAGCTGTTGTAAAATATGCCGATGCGGTTGAAAAAAATTTCAACTTCAAGATAGATGTCAAGTCGTTCCCGGTAGCGCTTGTGCTGGATTCTTCAACGCTCAATGGAACTCCGAATTTTAAGATGAAAACTTCTGCGGCGGAGTTGAAAGCGGCGATCAAAAAATCGTGGGAAGACAAGAGCAAAGCTCCGTTGGCTGGCGTGATTCTTATCGGCAATTTGCCCTTTGCCGAAATGGAATATTTTGTTCGGGATTCTGATGGCCATGCCGGTTACCCAGAGGATGAAGGGCCGTTCAAGAATTATCAAAGATGGGTGACGGACTATTATTTCATGGATTTGGACGGCATTTGGACCGATGAAATTACGGGAATCGGCTGCGTGATGGGGGATTCGTGCGTTCGCTTGGAACGAGGAGCAAATGGACTTTTGGACGCTCATTACGAAAAGAACGGAACGCTTGGCTCTGACGATTTTGAAATTTGGGTGTCTCGCGTAAACCCGTATGGGGAGGCACGTGAGCAGACTTCGGCTTTATGGAAACAACAGCTTTTAAACTATGACACGGAATACTTCCCTAAGGTGAAGGAGTTTGTGCTGCACTGGCTCGACAAGGCTTATAAACAGCAGATGAATACTGCACTGCGTTCAAAAAAAATGTTGTACACTTATTCCACAAGGTTCCAAGTTAAAGAAAGCAGCAATTCGATGGTGCGGTTTATGAAGTTCATTTCGAAATTAACCGACGCGGATATCATTTATGAAGCCAGTAGCGAAAAGTATTGGGAATATGCTACACAGAATTACGATTGGGTCTCTCATATCGGTCATGGATCTGAAAAGCGCTTTGCCAGTGGAGTCGCAATTAAAGACCTTGAAACGCCTGTCAAAGTGATTCCTCGTGTGTTCGACATCAATTCTTGCAGCACGGCACGCTTTGTCAAAAAAGATGGTAAATCTTATGACAGGACTATTGCGTTGGCACATCTTTTTAGAACCTTGGATGGTGGAGTCTCGGTGATTAGCATGACAAAGACGAGTGGCGGGTATCAGGAAAATGATTATTTCTACGGTCTTTTGGATAAGGATATGTTGGGCGATGCGTTTGTCAAATGGGTTAATTACAGAACGACTTCGTTCAAAAAAGGGAAGTACCCGAAAGATGCCTACGAATGGTTCTATATGGTGATGCTTTTTGGCGATCCGTTTATCAAGCTGAATCTAGACAAAGAAAATGTTAAGGTGGATGATATGCCGAAGAATATCGCATTGCATGCGTTTAACGACTTTAACATCAGCGGAAAGTGCTATGACGAATTCAAGGGTAAAGACGGAAAGTGCAATGTGGTTTGCGGCTCTACTGCGAAAAATTATTGTGCGGGTGTTCATGGCGATGCTGTAATTGGTTCGATTTATGCAAAGGGTGGCGTGACGTTAAGGAACAATTCTTTTACGGAACATGCGACGATGTACAGCACTTTTGAAAAGTCGGAGCTTCGTATTGATTCTAGTGCACAATATGGCTTTGTGTCTTACAGGGATTCTTTAAGTTGGAACAAGGAACTTGATTTTCGTGAGCCGCTGCCGAGTTTCCCTGCAACAGGTTGCAAGGACGTGACTGTTGACAAGGAATACGCTCTTGTGAATGGAGCGTGTGTCAAAAACTTGACGGTGAAATCTTCGGGGACGCTTGTTATTCCCGAAGGAACGTTCTATGTCGAAAACATGAAAATGGAAAAGGGCTCTAAGTACAAGTTTGATAAACCGGGGTATTATTCTGCGATGCACGTCAAGAAGGGCTTTGCTTGGGGTGCTGCTCCGGCGAGTGCTGTGACGGACAGTACCGAATGGGCTAAGGGATTTAAGTTGTTTGTACATGATGATTCGATTGCAGTTGATATTGACAGTGTGTTTTACGGCTCTGTCTATGCACCGAATACGATGGTGAATGTTCGTGGCAAGGCGTATGGAACGTTTACTGGGGAAGGCGTTGCCGTGCATGATAAGTCTGTTGCTTATTATGTGCCGTATGCTCCGATTGATGCGGATCCGGGAAAAACGGTGGATGTTTTTGCGGATAAACGTCTTGCTACATTGAACAATCGTGTCCATGCCGGTTGGATTCGCGATGGCGTGATTGAGTTTGTGGCTCCGACTGCGGGGCTGTACAAAATTTCTGTGATGAACGCCCTTGGGCAGAAGGTCGCTGCGTTTAACGTGGATGCGACGGTGGGGCGTAATGCTGTGGAATGGGCTCCTGCGAGGAATGCGCACGGACGTTATGTTGTGCAGGTCTCTAGTTACTGAGGTGCTTTTGGCACAGTTACTAGTTCGGAGTTGCTAGTTACTAGTTCTAAGTTACTAGTTACTAGAGATATCTTATAGATCCTCGATCAAGTCGAGGATGACGAGTTGATATGATTATGTCTCTAGATCCTTCGACTTCTACTCAAAGAACATAACTCAACTAGAGAACTAAAGTTCTAAGTTTCGTATAGCTCAGGATGACAATATCAAAAAGCCCCGGACTTAAGTCCGGGGCAATTCGTTAAGCACGAAAGCTTGTGCTAAACCTTACTTGCTGAGGGTCTGAACCTGCACGTCCCAGCTCTGGTTGCCAAGGGCAATGCGGTAGGTGCTTGCTGCACCGGCCTTCATGTTCTTGGTGTCGACAGCAGGAGCGGCGTTCGGGTCCTTCTTCGGCACGCCAATGTGGCGGTTGCCCTTGAGGAATTCGATACCCTTGTTGCCAGCCTTCGTCTGGAGGCAGCCCGTGATGAAGATGGTTTCGTCGTTGACCGGGAGACCATTTTCTTCGAGGAGCTTCTTAGCTGCAGGAATGCCCGGCGGAAGAATTTCTTCTGCGCACTGGACGCCCGGATAGGCTTCCTTGAACGGCTTCATGTTGAACTGGTCTGCTGCAATCTTCACGAGTTCCGGATCCGGTTCGCAAGGAGTCTTGCCCTGGTAGCCAAGGAGCATCTTGCCGTAGCCTTCAGTCATCTTGAACCACGTGCCGCGGCCTGCAGCCTGGTTGATGGTGTTCATGTAGGCCTGCTGGAAGTAGAACTGAGAAACCGGAGTCACAGAGGATGCGAAGCCACCGCGGCGGACGCATTCACTCATGTTTTCGATAACCTTCGGGAAAAGGTGGAAGGTCTTGGTTTCACGCATCATGAGGGTGTTTGCCGTGAGAGCGCCACCCGGCATCGGGCTGAAGATAACGTCGGTCGTGATCTGACGTGCTTCAGGCGGGAAGTTGTAGTCCTTGAGGCATTCAACAGCGACGTTGTTTGCTTCCATGAGTTCAGGAATGTGATCGTCAACGATGCTGTCTTCGCCGAGAGCGAGCTTGTAGTCCGTGCCCTTGAGAGCGTGGAACATGGAGAAGAGGTCCGGCTGAGCCGTACCGCCAGAGAGCGGCTTGCGGCTGAGGTCAACGCCATCGGCGCCACCTTCGATAGCGGCCTTGTACTGAGCCACACCAGTACCGCAGGTGTCATGGCTGTGGATGCGGAGTTCGACCTTGTCACCGAGGAGCTTGCGAGCGCGCTTGAATGTTTCGTAAACCTTGTTCGGGTTCGTCGTACCAGAAGCGTCCTTGAAGCAAACGGAGGCGAACGGAACGCCTGCGTCCAAAATGTTGCGGAGGATGCGTTCGTAGAATTCCGGGTTGTGGGCGGCGTTGAGGTCGCATCCCGGAGGAAGTTCCATCATGGTCACGACAACTTCGTGTTCGAGACCTGCGTTAGTGATGCACTGGCCAGAGTAGATGAGGTTGTTGACGTCGTTGAGAGCGTCGAAGTTACGAATACGGGTCATGCCGTGCTTCTTGAACATGTCGGCATGGAGCTTGATCATATCGCGCGGCTGCGGAGCGAGAGCGACCACGTTGATGCCGCGGGCGAGCGTCTGGAGGCGGATCTTCGGGCCAACGACGCGGCGGAATTCGTCCATCATGTCGAATGCGTCTTCGCCGCAGTTCTGGTAGAGAGCCTGGAAGCGAGCGCCACCACCTGCTTCAAAGTGGGTGATACCGGCCTTCACGGCTGCTTCGACAGCTGGCATGAAGTCTTTCATAAACACGCGGGCGCCGAAGATGGACTGGAAGCCATCGCGGAACGAGGTGTCTTGGAACAGAATCTTTTTCATAGTTCAATCCTATGGGACTTGAATCCCGATGTTTTTGCTGTTATAAAAATTTTCGGGAGTAAATATAGAATTTTTGCATAAGGCGTAAGAAGGTGGAGCTATTGCAGACTCGTTTATGAGGTTTAAAAAATACCCCGACGGGTCAGGTCGGGGCGATAGAATGATTTTGGAACCATCGAAATTTTTACTTTATCGCAATTCTCTGAATCAAATTCGACATTCCGCTCTTGACGCGTACCACGTAGAATCCTTCAGAAATGCTGGATAAGTCGAATACGCCCTTGCTGTTTTCTGTGCTGAATATCGGGCGGCCTTGCATGTCGAACACTTCGATTTTGGTGGACTTCGTGGAGAGAGCGCCCGTCACGAACAGCGTGCGTCCGGCGACGTGCATCGAAATGCTGCTTGGCATTGCAAATGGTCTGATTGCATCGGAAGAATCCTTTGTGGAATCTTTTGCAGTCGAGTCTTTGACGGTCGAATCCTTTACGGTGGTGTCCTTCTTTGATGTGTCCTGAGGCGGTTCGAACGTCTGGAGTCTCACCAAAATGCTGTCGAAAGCGGGCTTCGGTTTCAAATTGTCGTCATAAATAAGCCCTTTTTGTCGGTTCAGCCCTCCAAGCCAGCTCCATTTATCCGATACGCCCCAAATCAGGTACGTGTCCGCATTCGGTTCTTCGAGGATAATGTCGAGGTATTGGCGGAAGGTTTGTCCCTGACGTTCAAGGTCGTGCTTGCTGACATTGACTCCGCTCTTGAATCCGATATCAAGTTCGGTGATTTTCAGCTTGACGTTGAGTTTTGCAAGTTCCTTGGCGAGGGAGCGGAGACTGTCCGGCGAACCGATAAAGTGCTTGTCGGTGGTGGTGTCCTCCACGTGGGTTTGGGAGCCCACGCAATGGATAGGAATGCCGTTTGCGACCCAGCGCTTCACCTGTTGAAGCAAAAAGCCCGCCTTTGCCTTCGGGTTAACTCCCTGTTCGAGGTTGTAGTCGTTGTAGCAGAGCTCTGCATCTGGGTCAACAGCGTGTGTCCACACGAAAGCGGAGTCGATGAATTCAGGGCCGATGCCCTGATACCAGACGGAACCGGTGCGCCACTGGGGCTCGTTGTTGCTGATGGCTTCGTTTACCACGTCCCATTCGGCGACTTGGCCCTTCCAGTGTCCGACCACGTTTTCAATGTGGTTCTTGAGTACCTTGAGCAATTTCTGCTTGTCGTTCCTGTAGTTGTTCACCCAGTTCGGGACCTGGCTGTGCCAGGCGAGGGCGTGGCCACGGACGCGCATGCCATTTGCCTTGGCGTACTTGACCATCTTGTCTCCGTTGCCGTAGCTGAACCGTCCTTCTTGCGGTTCGGTAGCATCGAACTTCATCTCGTTTTCGGCAACGACGATGTTGAATTGCTGCTTGTGAATCTGTTCGTAATTGCCGGGAAGGCCGCCGCTGAACCACTGCGAGTTCAGAATGGCGCCGATGTAGATGTTGTTTTTCTCGGCAAGCGATCTAAGTGTTTCGTCTGCAGCGAAGGCGTTTGTTAATCCTGCGCCAAGAAGGGTCATGCTAAACACAAGACCCGCTAATGCGTGAGTCTTTTTCATCTTTTGTACTCCTCAATTTACCCTAATCCATTTTACCCAAATTTAAAATAAACAAAAAATTGGGCGATAGATGTAAAGAAAGATATACGAAAGAATGCTGTCGCTCGGAGAAATCTAGGGAGGGTGGCTATTTGTTTTTTAATCTTTTCCTTATTGAAAATAAAATGATTGCCTTTGTCGTTAAAGCAAGACTGCAAGGTATTGTAATGAATCCGGCGACATAGCCATTGATGATGGTCCAATCGCCTTGAATTGCTTTTATCGTTGCTAATATGCCTATGATAAATGTAGGGATGAACGGTGTTGCCAGAATGAAAAAAGCTTTTGTGCCGTTTGGTTCATTAAAAAGATTTTTGTACTTAGGTAAAAAAGCGATACCTGTAAGGAAAATGCATATTGATGGAAAAATAAAAAGAAGGCACGGATTTAGCACGTCTCTGTAGGCAATTCCTTTGCAAATGATTTCTACAATACAAAATAATGTGGGAAGGGATAGAACTAGAGTTGTTGCGATTTCGAACCGTATCTCTATTTTTTACTTTGTGATGTAGAAACGTCCATTGAAATACCTTTGTAATTGCAGTAATTTGAATTGAAAATGTAAATCGATGCCCTGCTGCTATTAGTCTGTTTTTTTAGATGAATTCTTAATAAATTTTTTTTTCAGAAAACAAGTAGTTCGCTATTATGCTCAAGGAAAAAATGCATAGTGCGATGAGAAAAATTACGAAAGTGAAAGCTTTAGAACCTAAAAATGCTAAAGCCCCAATGCCTAAGAGAAATATGGGGATGAATGGTGTTGCCAGAATGAAAAAAGCTTTTTTATTGCTTGTTACGCAAAAAAGATAATCGTAGCAGTTAAGAAACGGGAGGCTTAGCAAAAATGCAATCAGGCCTCCCAAAAATGAGAATGCTATGAGAAGTAATCCTTCGTTTTTAGAGGGAAAAATAAAGAAAGCTGTTAAACAAAGAATGAATAAAGTTATGATTAAAGATGATACTGTAGCAATCTTGATTTTTGAGGATTTTGTTTGAGATTGGAGAAGTAAATTTTCGATTTGTTTTGAATCGAGTTCCGGTCGATTTTTGACTAAATCCCGCTTCAAAAAAGTGCTGATGAGTTTAGATGAAATAATCGCACCGATGATAAATAGTGGAAGTATAATTTTCATAGACGCATCTCCCTCTGTTTGCGGCGATTCCGTTTTTTAAGATAAGTAAAAAATAAACGGTGGGTAAAAAAATCTGAGAATGTGTGTTTGGATGGACGACGGTTTACTTTTGCAACACTTTTCTTTCTATATGATACATTTGTTTTATATAGAAAATTTTTGTGTTATTTTTAACCTAAAATGTTGAAATTTTGAAAAATAACGAAATTTTGTAGCATAAAGTATTGACCGAATGGAATGGCTGTAGTATATTTATAACCGTAGAAGGTAAGGTTCGTCGATTGATTTGACGGAATGGTTACTAGGAGATTAGAATGCGTTTGAAATGTTTGACGTATATTCAATTCTTGTTGGCTGTAATGATGGCCGCGTTGTTGGGATGTACTGACAGCAATTCTGTCGAGGCTGGTTATTCCGGGTTCGACCCGGAATCTTCCAGTTTTGAGGATTCTATCAGCTCTTCGAGCTTCCAGAATGACAGGTCATC
>CAMZGI010000071.1 GCA_947306305.1 uncultured Fibrobacter sp. | reverse complement strand
GTGCTTCAACTAAAAGGAGAACGCTAACTTGGCGATTTCCTTGATGAAGAATAGAATCCAGCCAACGGCTGGTTCACGATGGCGCTGATAGGCGAGTACTTGATTATCAAGTATATAACAGCAATCAGTGTGACTGAGAATAACGTCATGGAACAGTTGAACAGGATGTAGCTTATGTCGCTTACGGGCAACGCGAAAACGCTAGTCCACCAATCAGGGCAAATCTTGAATCTAAAAATCGGAAAGGCGAGCACCTGATGGAACGCCAAAAGCGCCAAGTTCATTTCGACGGGCTTTGCAAAAATCGGGTTTGTTATTCCTCGGCAGATGAGGATAAATCCAAGTGACCCGATGATGGCGTTGGGGAGCGTCAGGTAATAAGGCATGTAATAACGGGCGAACATTTCTAAATGGCGGTGGTCTATTGCGTAACAGTATTGACTGATAAAGTAAGTCGCCGTCAGTAACGCAATCCCGATAATCAATGCCGGCAGGCGTTTTTGGGTTAGCAGGTTGTAAAAGCCAGAAAGCTTGCTGTGCCGGAACGCGAATCCAGCATAAGTGAAAACGGTTCCGAACAGAGCCGCGTCAAAGTTCCAGACTAAAGCGACGTTGTGGAACTGGTTGAAGAGAATGCCGATTCCCAAAAGCAAAAGCGACAAAACTCCCATGAGCCAGAGCTTGCCTTTGGCTAGCCGGTGGAATCCAAAAAGGATGATGTCGGTAAAGAACAACGCCGGCAAGAACCAGATGGCGAATAGGCGCATTTGGTTGATGACGTTTGCAATTCCGATGAACACGAAGTGGTCGGGGATGGGAATGTTCATAAGCCACTTGATGTACAGGTCGAACAAAACGCAAATTACGCCGAGTCCAAGCATCGGGATGATGTACCGCTGGAGCTTTTTTACGAGAAATTCGCCGAACGTCTGGTTCTCGACTTTTAGCGTCATTCCGTTCAAAACGTAAAATACAGGCAGGTGAAATGCGAAAACAAAGGCGACAAAGTTGCTTTCTTTGACACTGTGCGTGAACACCACCAAAAGCATGGCTAGGAACTTGGCAACATCAATGTATTCAATTCTTTTAGGCTTCATAATCAATTTTTTAAAGATAATTTTGCCCAAAGATACATTTTTATTTTGGAGGTCTAGTCTCAACTCTTTTGTATGGAATAGTTTACATCGGAATCGTTATAAAGCGCATTACGTATCATATACGCCATTTGTACTCATTGAACAATCCCGTTTTGCCTTGCGGGCGGTCTTTTGTCCTTAGAATTTATTATTATTACGCCCATGCGAAATGAAAATTCAATTGGACGGCTTCTTGAGAAAATGCCTCGTGGCTCTCTGTTGGGGCAGTTTGTACGATACTTGGTGACCGGTGGACTTGCTTTTGCGGTGGACTTTGGGCTCTTCGCGCTTTGTCTTTACAAGTTTGGTTGGCATTATTTGCTTGCGAATCTTGTGGGGTTGATTGCGGGGCTTGTGCTGAACTACGTGTTGAGCGTCGTTTGGGTGTTTTCGGAATGCAAGCGCGTTCTTGAACATAAAAAAACAGCCGAATTTGGCATTTTTGCCGTGGTCGGCTTTGCTGGAGTCGGCATCAATCAGCTGCTCATGTACTTGATGGTGGGGCAGCTGGAATTGAACGAAGTGTTCTCCAAGATGGTGGCTGCGGTCATCGTGCTCATGTGGAATTTTGGCGCTCGAAAGCTGATGCTCTTTCGGGAACGCAAGTGAGTTTAAAAATTTTGTGTTAATAGGAAGGATTGAATGACTACTGAAAAAGACTTTAAGAAAACGGCTGTAATTGCTGGTGCTGGCCCTGCGGGTTTAACTGCTGCATTGGAGCTTTTGCGTACCACGAATGTAAAGCCTGTGATTTTTGAAGCAGAAAACGTTATTGGCGGTATTTCTCGCACGGCTCGCTATAATGGCAACCGCATGGACATTGGCGGTCACCGTTTCTTTAGCAAGAGCGATACTGTAATGGACTGGTGGCAGGGGATTTTGCCGCTTCAAGGTTCCGCAAGCAAGGACGACATCGCGATTGGGCGTACTGTTCCGCTGACGGAAGGCGGCCCCGATCCGGAGAAGACGGATTACGTGATGCTTTGCCGCAGTCGTCTTTCCCGCATTTTGTTCCTGCGCAAGTTGTTCGACTATCCTGTGACTTTGAACGGCGATACGATTCGCAACCTCGGTCTTTGGCGCATGTTCAAGATTGGCATGAGCTACCTCAAGGTGCAGCTCTTGCCCGCCCGCAAAGAAAAAAGCCTCGAAGACTTTATGATCAACCGCTTTGGCGTGGAGCTCTACCGCACGTTCTTCCGCGACTACACCGAAAAGGTGTGGGGCGTGCCGTGCAGCAAGATTAGCCCCGACTGGGGCGGACAGCGCATCAAGGGCCTCTCGATTACAAAGACGGTGGTCCACGCGCTCAAGCAGATTTTCGCTGGCAAAAAGACGGAGGCTGGCGAAGGCTCCAATGCCGACATCCGCCAAAAGGATACCGAGACAAGCCTTATCGGCCAGTTCCTCTACCCGAAATTCGGTCCGGGTCAGCTTTGGGAAACGGTTGCCGAAAAAGTGCAAGAGCTGGGTGGCGAAATCCACATGAACGCGAAAGTGATTCGCGTGAACCGCAAAGAGGACTCTCCGAACGGTCGCGTAGAAAGCGTTGTCGTGGAAACCATTGCCGAAGACGGCGCCATCGCTTACGAAACGGTCCCTTGCGATTACTTCCTCTCGACCATGCCGGTCAAGGAACTCGTGGCTGCGATGGATAGCGAAAAGTCTCCTGTGCCAGCAGAAGTTCGCCGCGTCTCTGACGGCCTCGTCTATCGCGACTTCATTACCGTGGGCCTCCTTTTGGACAAGCTCGAAATCAAGAACCCGGCAAAGCCGGGCACGCCCGAAAGCAAGCTCAAGTTCGTGGCCGACAACTGGATTTACGTGCAAGAATCCGACGTGAAGCTTGGCCGTATCCAAATCTTCAACAACTGGAGCCCGTACCTCGTCGCCGACCCCGAAAAGGTGTGGATTGGTCTTGAATACTTCGCCACCGAAGGTGACGAAATGTGGTGCAAGCCCGACGACGAGTTTATCAAGTTCGCGATTGCGGAACTCGACAAGATTGACGTGGCAAAGCCAGAATCTGTCCGCGACTCCGTGGTGTTCCATATTAAAAAAGCTTACCCGGCTTACTTTGGAACTTACGGCGAGTTCGATAAAGTCCGCAACTACCTTGACCCGATCGAGAATTTGTTCCTCATGGGCCGCAACGGCATGCACAAGTACAACAACATGGACCACAGCATGCTTGCCGCAATGGAAGTCGTCAAATGCATCCGCGAAAATTCAACGGACAAGACTGCCCTTTGGAGCGTGAATAGCGAAGAGGATTACCACGAAGGGAAAAAGTAATGCGGAAAATATTGAAGCGTGAAGTCTTCTTTGTTTTAGGGATGGCACTTTTTGTCGTCCTTTCTTATGTGTTCACTCCGACCATCAAGAATGTCGTTTTGCATCGGCAAGGGGCGGACACGGCAATGACTATGCCGGTAAGCGTTTCAATGTTTAATGGCGAAGAGTTTTCCGTTGACATGGACGTTTCGGCTGGCTTAGCAAACGATTTTACGCTCAATATTCATCCAGACGATTGCGTTACAGACCTTGTGGTGGATGGCGTTCGTCTCCCTTTCGAAAGGTATCCGGGCTATTGCAGCTGGAACCAGGGCTTTGTTCTAAGCAAGGCCGAAATCGTAAAGAATCTGGGGAAGGACGTTTCTGATTTTCACATTCATGTGTCGCTTCGCAACGGTGGCGGCCCTGGCGGAGTTTCTGCGGCTATCGAAGGCAGCAGCGTTCTGCTGGGAATTTTCTCGGCGCTCTTCTTCTTGCTGCTTGGCGCGTTTGTCTTCTCGATTGGCTCCCGCTTCCATTTGGACCGTCGCCTGGTTTTGATTTTCTTTATCGGGCTTTTGTTGCGTGTGGGCTATACCAGTGATACGTTCTATGACCAGCGCGGTCATGATGTGGGCGGTCATGTGCATTACATGCAAATTATAGCCGACCAGAATCGCATCCCGGCTTCGAACGAGTGCTGGACTTGCTACCATCCGCCAGTTTATTTTACTTTGGGTGCTGGCGTGTGGAAAATGTCGAACTTGGTTCAATGCTCGCCGCAAAATGCGGTCAAGTGGTTTGACTTCTTGATTTCGCTGTTGGCGCTTGGCTTTGGTCTCGCTTGCCTCAAAAACGTGCTGCATGGGGCTTCGCTTTCTGCTGCGGCGTTGCTATGGAGCGTGTGGCCAAGTTTTATACTAGCCTCTCCGCGAGTGGGGAACGACATTCTTTTTTACGCGATGCATGCGGTCGCCTTGTGGGGCTGCCTCCGTTACCTTCGTACAAATTACGGGAAGTATTTCATTGTCGCGGTCGTGGCTTCGTTTGTCGCTTATTGGACTAAATCGACCGCTGTGGTGACGTTTGGCGTTCTTGGGCTCACGGCTTTGTTCCAGCTTTGCAAAAATCCGCGTTTGTGGAGCCGCTCGGAACGTGTTGCCGCTGGCCTCTTTGTCGCGGCTGCGGTTACAGTGGCATGCTTTGCCTTGACTCACGAAGTTGTGGGAAATGCTGGCGGTAACGACAACACGGTTCTTATCCGCAACAATCCGGGGAACTTCTTGTTCTTTGATTTAAAAACGTTCCTGACGAATCCCTACACGGATCCGTGGCACGATGAACTTGGCCGTCAGTTCTTCTGGAATTACCTTTCCAAAACTTCGCTGTTTGGCGAATTCAAGTTGCTCGAAACTCCGAAGGGAATGTGGCTTGCCTCCATTGTCAGCGCATGCTTTGTCGCTTTGTTCGCATTTGGGCTTCGCGGCTTATGGAAGACCCGTTGGGACAAAGTGCAAGTCGTGATTGCTGTCCAGGCATTCCTTTTCTTTGCGGCTATGATTACGCTCCGCTTAAAATACCCGTTCTCTTGCAGCAACGATTTCCGCTACATTGTGCCTGTGCTTTTGAGCTGCTTGCCGTGGGTGGGCGAGGGATTTTGCTGCGTAGGCTCGTCGCGAAAACTTAAAATTTGCGGCTGGAGCGTCGTTTTAATCTTTAGCGTTTGCAGTTCTATTTTATTGCTGAGTTTATAATATGTTCATCTACAAATATCGAAATAACCTGAAACTATTTTGCCTTTGGGGCACCATTTGCTTGCTCGCTAACGTGGTCTTCACGTCGGTTTCTGCTTACGATGGCGACCAAAGTTTTTGGGTCGGTTGGACTCAACAGCTGATGGATCATGGCTTTGGCGGTTTCCAAGGGAACTATCCGCCGCTTTACGTCTTTTGGCTTTGGGTTGTCGCTCAGGTGCATTCGCTATTTGGGCTTGTTGCCGGCAAGACGTTTTTCTTGAAGTTCATTTGCTTATGGCCGGTGTTCTTCTCGCATTTGTTCTTTGTGGATTGGATTTGCCGCGTTACGGAAAAGTTCAATTATCCAGAGTGGAAACAACATTTGCTGCTTGCTTTTGTGGCGTTGAATCCGGCTCTGCTGATTAACGGCCCCATTTGGGGGCAAGTGGATTTGCTCCCTGTTTTGCTCGCCGTGCTTGCGATTTATTGCATCAGCCGTCCGCGTTACATATTCCTCGCTTCGATGTTTTATGTGCTCGCTCTGCTCGCGAAGTTCCAGATGATTGCGTTCTTGCCCATTTTTGGCGGGCTCTTTATCCGTCATTGGAGAACGTCTTGGAAAGGGCTTCCGCTTGCTATCGCTGGGGCTGCTGTGGTGCTCTTGCCATTTGCAATTGGCGGGAACTTGGTTCCTTTGCTTACGAGGGCTTATGTGCAGACGACTAGCCAGTATCCGTATGCGACGATGAATGCCGCAAACTTGTGGGTGCTGCTTGTGGGGAATGCTGCTCCTGACTCTGTTCCTATTTTGGGAATGAGCGCGGATGGCATTGGAGCTTTGCTCAAGCCGATTATCCTTGGAAAAATCCTCTTTGTGATTGTTTCTGTCTTGGTGCTTGTAAAATCCATCCTCTGCAAAAATGTGCGGACTGCATTTGCTCTTTGCGCTATAAACGGACTTGCATTTTTTGTGCTGTTGCCGGGAATGCACGAACGCTATTTGCTCTACGCCGTTCCGATGGCGCTTTGCTGGCTTGTGTGGGACATGCGTCGTGGCGGAATCCCGTGTTTGCTCATTACATTCGTTGCAACGATGAATGTGGAACTTGTCAATCCGTTCCGTGGGGCGAGCGCTTGGACTATCGTTTCGATGACGGGGTGCGCAACGCTTGTCGCTTCGCTCTTTGTGGTTGCGTTTCCGAAAACTGCAAATAAACTTTTCAAGCAACTGAAAACCGTTTATATCCCCGCTTGGGTTCCGTACGCTTTGCTGGCTGCGATTCTTTTAATCGAAGGATGTTCTTTGGCTTACCGCATCCGCCCTGTTGTTGTGCCGGAGGGCGATGACATTGTGCTCTTGACGAACTTGAAATGGCTGAAAAAGGAACAGAGCTACAAGACTCCAAACGTGAATCTGTCTATCGACAATCACGAACTCACTGTGGGCAATAGGCGTTACAGGTTTGGCATTGGTTCGCATGCTCCGTCAAATCTCGTTTTTGAACTCCCGCAAAATGCCGATTCTTTGTACGTCGGAGTCGGAATTGATGGCGAATGCTATGAATTCGGTAGCGCGAAGTTCTTTATTAATGTCGATGGAAAACTCGTTTGGCAGAGCGGTCTGATGACTGGCCCTGCTGGAGCCGAGTTTGCAAAAATCTCGGTGCAAAATGCATCGCAGGTGGAGCTTGCGACAGACCCGAACGGTCCTAACAACTGTGATCACACTGACTGGCTAAACGGTTACATTAAATTGCGATAAAATCATGAAATACATCAAAACACCAGAATTTATTACCGCCCTTTGCTTCTTTATATTCTTTGCGTTGGGGATCGCAAGCAAAATTTCGGTCGAGAACGTTGAATTTGAGCAAGAAGGAATGTCCGAAAGCGTGTCGCTTCCGTACATGAAAGACATTAAAGTTGACGTTCCTTTCAACATGAATTTTGATATCGTGAATCGTTACGGGTTTGCCTACGATTTGCGGATTATCCCTGACGATTGCGCGGACTCCATAACCATTGGCGGTACGACAATCAATCTCAATGATGTTTCGGGGCATTGCAGCTTTTCTAAAGGATTTATCCTGACGGATAGTGTCATAGCTCCGTACCAGCAGAGCGGCAAAACGCATTATACCGTCTCGTTGCACAATGGGGGTGGTCCCGGCGGAATGGCGCTCTTTGTACTGATGAGTTCTGGTGTCGGGCGTGCGATAAATATCTTGACCATGATTTCGCTAGCCTTGTTCGTTGCATTTGTTGCACGTCGTTTGCGCGTAAGGAAGTCTTTAGTCGTCCTGCTCTTTATGGGAATCTTGTTCAGGTGCTTCTTCTTTATGGCAATTCCGTACAAGACGTTCTCGATGGATGTGGAAGGGCATATAGAATATATACAGTACATTATCGAAAAACATGCAGTTCCCGATAATAACGAGTGCTGGTCTTGCTATCATCCGCCTGTATATTACTTGTCGGCGGCTCCGTCTTACATGCTTGGCGAATTATTGGGCTTCCCCGGAACTTCGGGACTCCAGAGCTTTAGCTTGCTGCTTTCGATTTTGACGACGTTCTTTGGAATTTTGCTCTTGAGGCGAATCTTGTCGGGACCAAGCTTAACGATATCGTCTGCGCTTTGGATTTTCTGGCCTTTGATGATTATGGTCTCTCCACGAATCGGCAACGACCAAATGTTCTACTTCCTTCATGTACTTTCTATGTGGGCAGGAATTAATTACGTCAAGGACGGGTATGGCAAGTATTTGATTACCGCGGTTGTCGCGGCAGCGCTTGCGTTATGGACAAAGTCGACGGGCGTTGTCACGCTTGGAATGTTCTTTGTGTTTGCCGTTGGCGGATTCTTTGCAAATGCCCGTTTGCACAAACCCTCTAAATCCGAAATTGTTGCATGGGTGCTGTTTGTGGGGCTTGTCGTCGCATTTGCGGTGCAAAAGATTTTCGGCTCCGAATTAGTCGATAACGTGAACGCCTTGAATTCTGCGATGCTCGTTCCAAACGAGGTTTTCAATTACCTGTACTTTGACTTGAAGAACTTCTTGGAAGCGCCGTTTACAAGCTGCTGGAACAGCTCGATGGGCCGCGACTTTTTCTGGAACTTTACTTTGAAGACTTCGATGTTTGGCGAATGGAGCATGCTTCCGACTCCGAACGGAATTTTCTGTGCGACGATGATGAGCGTGTTTTTGCTTGTGCTTATTGTTTACGCGATTCGCGGCTTTTGGAAGACCAAACTTGGGCTTGCGCACTGGATTCTGTTGCTGCAAGGCGGCTTGTTTATTGGGGCGTTGATGGCGTTGCGAATCAAGTATCCCTTTGCTTGCAGCTCCGATTTTAGGTACATCTTGCCTGCGATTTTGAGCTTCAGCCCGTTTGTCGCGATGGGAATCACCTTGCGTGAATCTTCGACCAAGTGGAAGTTCGTTGGCTACGCTACGACCTTTGCGTTTATCGTAAGCAGCGCCGTGCTATATATAATGGTGATGTAGAAGCCTCATTGCAAAATCGGCTTTGCTTTTTTCGGCCTTCTTTTTGTATATTCTTGCCGTAAAGATGCGTTTATAGGCTATTGACTAATGGCTATTGACCAACGACTAATGACTATGAAGGCGTAAAAATGCTACGAATACTAGGATTTATGAAGAAATACTTGCCGAAATTGCTGCTGACGGCAATATTGGTGGTGATACTTCTGTTATGTTATCTCTTTTCGTTTTTGGACCGTCCTATCAATGATGGCAACAAATTGTACGCCAATGGCGATTACAAGGGCGCATTAGACACGTACATGGGGGTACGTCAGTCGGAACCTGCAAATCCGTTGCTCTTCTACAACATTGGAACAGACCAGTACAAGCTGGGGCAATATGACGAAGCTCGCAAAGAACTCGAAAGCGCAGTCCGCATGCCCGATAAAAAACTTTCGTCGAGGGCCGCGTATAACTTGGCAGATGCTTATTTCCGCAGTGGCGAAATTGCAAAGGAACCGAGCGAACGCATTGCCAGATGGCGCGAGTCTATTGCTTACTTGAAAAAAGCAATTGATATCGATAACGATTTCGAAAACGCAAAGAAGAATATCGAAATCATTCAGCGAAAGCTCAAAGAAGAAGTCGATAAGCAAAAAGAGAACAAAGACCAGAATCAGGACAACAACCAGAAACAGCCGCCACTTTCGGCAAATGCAAAGCAAGTCTTGGCACGAGCCATGCAGCTTTGCAAAGATGGCAAGTATCCCGAAGCAAAGTCTATTCTTGAAAATCTGATTTCCGAAGACGAGACTGCAGGCCAGTTGAGCGGACATGTACAACGCATCGACGACATTATCGAAATCAAGGCAGGTCGTAAGCCCAAGGCCAAGATTGACGCAAGCAACACCGACAATGACTTGGAGGTGATCTAATGCTTACTAGAGTTTATAGTTCTGAGTTGCTAGTTACTAGCAATGTTGCTATGTCGAAGCACACTCTCTCGTCTCTCGTCTTTCGTCTTTCGTCTATAGCATTGTTCTTTGCTGTCTCTGCATTCGCGGCTCCAAAGTCCGCGTCCGCATACTATGGCGATGCCGCATTCCAGTACATCGAAAACCGCTTGCCTACGGCTGAAATTACCTGTAACGAAGGCCTGCAACATTATCCGAACGATCAAAAGTTGCAGATGCTCCTCGACCGCATTCACGAAGCGAAGGACGAGCAGAAAAACGAGAACAAGAAGAACGATCCTCAGAACGGTCAGAATCAGGACAATCAAGACCAAAATAATCAGGATCAAGACAAGAATAACCAAGATCAAAACAAAGATCAGCAAAATCAGGACCAGCAGAACCAGAATCAAAATAGCGATCAAAGTTCTTCGAGCTCAGGCGAAGACCAGAACCAAAATCAGCAAGACCAGGGCAATCAAGGTCAGTCTAGCAGCAGTGGCGAACAAAGTTCCGACAGCAACGGCGGAGCCAATCAGCAGCCCGAGCCGCAGCAAGCCGAAGAGAACTCTAGCGATAGCAATGGTTCCGATCAAGAGGAACAACAGCCGCTCGCTCCTGGCGAACTCTCTCCCGAAGAAGCTGCCCAGCTCCTGAAGGACTTTGACGAGCAGAACGGCGAACGCAAGCCATGGAAACCCATCCGCGGCCAAGCCCGCCCTGCCAAAGACTGGTAAGG
>CAMZGI010000070.1 GCA_947306305.1 uncultured Fibrobacter sp. | reverse complement strand
GCAAGGCCGAAATGGAAGCAAAGAAAGCTGAAATTGAAGCTAAGAGGGCAGAAATCGAAGCACAACGTGCTGAACGTGAAGAAGCTATGAAGGCTGAACGCGAAGCCCGCAAGGCTGAAATCGAAGCAAAAAGAGCCGAAATTGAAGCACAGCGTGCTGAACGCGAAGAAGCTTTGAAGGCTGAACGCGAAGCTCGCAAGGCCGAAATGGAAGCCAAGAAAGCTGAAGAAGAAGCAAAACGTGCCGAACGTGAAGAAGCCATGAAAGCGGAACGCGAAGCCCGCAAGGCTGAAGCCGAAGCAAAGAAAGCTGAAATTGAAGCACAGCGTGCCGAACGCGAAGAAGCCATGAAGGCGGAACGCGAAGCCCGCAAGGCTGAAATCGAAGCCAAGAAAGCTGAAGAAGAAGCTAAACGTGCCGAACGCGAAGAAGCCATGAAGGCTGAACGCGAAGCCCGCAAGGCCGAAATCGAAGCAAAGAAAGCTGAAAAAGAAACTCTTAAGGAAGAAAAGACTGTAGCAAAGACCGAATAGGGAACTTAGAGTCTTTTCTAGGTTAACACTATGAAAAACGCCAGTTCAAACATATTCGTCATCTCGACCATCGCGGCGCTAGCGACAGCTCCGTCCGCTCAGCCGGAATCCGATATCGCGATCCCAGCCGAAAAGCGCGGAATCATGCAAAGCATTCCCGACCTTGGTCAGAAAGAAAAAGAGGACTGGCTGCGTTTACGTGAAGAGCGTAAAATCGCGAGGCAGCAAATCCTAACGGACATCAAGGCGAACGCCAAAGACGAAGTCAAGGACATCCAACAGGAACGGCTTCAGCAAAAGGCGATCAACAACTTGAACGAAGTCAAGGAAAATCCGTTGGGCAAAGAAACGCCTCTAAAAAACAACAAGAATCCAAAGGAGGTTGGTCCCGGATTCGAAAGGCCAAGACCAATCATCCCTCCTTTTGAAAGACCAAAGCTTATTGAACACACTCCAATAACAAAGCACCAATAATAATCCCCAACAAAGAATTAAACCGGACGCAAGTCCGGTTTTCTCTGTTTTGGGGGAGAGTGATTAATCATCCATTTTTTCGTATATTATTAGTGTGAAGTCTAAGTAAGCATTTTTCCAAATGAAAAAAATTATTCTCTTCTATTTGATACCATTTTTCGCGTGTACACTATTAGGATGTGTAGGCAAAGGACCTATAACCCACAATTTGCAAATTCGAAACTACGATAAAACAACATTTGCCGTTTATTTAGACACGCTCTACATCGGTGAAACACCTCTCTCCCAAGACATTCTTCCAGACACGTTAAATGGAGCTCAGCTAAGAATCAAATACAAAGGCATACTTCTTAAAACATATAAACTTCACAAAGATTCGATAATTGAAGAAAGATACGAAAATCAAAAAACAGCTATCGCATTAGGCACGGTGGCAGGCATCGCTGGTGCAGTATTCATCCCCTATCCAATAGCAATCGTTGCTCCATTAATTTCTTACATTCCAGCCATGCAATTTGGGAGTTCCAGAATAACAAGCCGATGGAACTACGCATTCACAAACGACTCCTTCCCCGAATTCAAGCACTACCCTTCCTTTAAAAACGAATCGGTACACCCCATAAAAAATCGATGGTTCATCATCAAACAGGGTCATAAGGTTCCCTCAACAACGTATTACTGGTCTATAAACAAAAACCTCATCAAATCTTCTGACGTATGCTATGATGAAGACAACAAAACAGTTTGGTTAGCAAGCGACAAGAACGAAAAAGAATTTTTCCCTATACCAATCCATCACGTAACGCACTGCCTTGACACCGTCGTCACCAAAAAGAGCATTTTCGGAAGCGAGACTCCAATCGTAAACGACCGTACTTGCGGCTATTTACCGGAACCCGAAAAAGATATCGAATGGTTTCGTCAGTACCCGTGCAAAAAATCATTAAGAACGAATTCTAAAACAAATACGCAATAGAACCCGAGCCAAAATACAACCGTTCTTTCAGTTGGATTCCATTGACAACAGTCAAGCCTACACTGAACTGTATTTTTTCATGATAGGTATAAGTGGCTCCAAAATAATTCGAAAAATAAATGGGAAATTCAAAAGTCAGTTCGTATTCATTCGGAGGAATCAAGTCCGCATAGCCGGCTGAATCTCCGCCCAAATCATCCGTCCAAAGCCAAGGCGATTGAACAGAAGGGGAATATGTCAATGAAACAGGACCAAAAAACACAGTTGCATAGCCACTAAAACCACCTCGTAAGTGGTATTGATAGCCACTGTAAGACGAATTGTTATGCGTAGGTTCTGGCCAAGACTGAATAAAAGGAGATGAAGCGGAAATTCCCTCGTATGTATAGTTGGTGTTACTGGCATCCAATCCGATATATGAGGACAATCCAACTTCACCCAAGCTTCCATTCAAGCCCACTGAAACTTTAAAATACGGCATGAGATCAAGTCCCATTCCATAAGAAATAAAACGAATTTTTTGTTTTTCTAACCATTCAAAACTTAATGCAACCGGCCAGGACTTGAATACATAATTGATATTGGCTTTTCCTGGTTCAAGAGCTTCGGAATAATCCGTTCTGCTTCCACAAGATGCATCCCAATCGCAAACAATCGCTTTGCCAGTCTTAACTTTGGAAAGTTTCGTTTTCTGACTTTCTAATCTACGAATATCCAATGAGACACGGCGAATAGAAGAATTTTCCTTCATTTCATATTCAGCACCTTTCATAGTCGGAGGAATCGTAACATCAAAATTTCCCTCCTTAACACTCATAAAACGGGTAGTGCAACCAGTCAACAGCACAAAAAAAGCACTAACAATTAAACAAAAAAGTGCAGACAAATAGAAATCTTTTGAGCAATTTTTCATTTTTTAATCACTGATACACGTAATATGAAGAGGTTTATCTTTTGAACACGGAACAACCGTAGAGTTTAATATACCACCATTTTCAGGAATTTTAACGCAAAGGCGATCACCATTTTCATCAGAATCCGTAGTCATAAACTCCACTCCCACTGAATAATACTGTATATCCAAAACAAGCCCTAGACCAACATCTTGTTTGAACATTTCTACTTCAGCAAGACTCGGAAAGCGAAAGTACGTTGGACAGGAAACCAGTATCCAAGTTCCATTCAAAAAAACAGAATGAATCAAAAGAGTCTTAAGCCAAACATGATCTTTTGTTGATAGAACCGGATACAAATGTTGTTCATTAAGACTATAAATGCTAATCAAATTAGACCATCCGACCGTATCAGGCAACGAAGTATCCACAGACAAGGTATCCGCATAAGAGAACATATAAAAGAAATAACCTCTCTGATAACCATAAACATACTTGTTTCCATAATCTCCTTTTTCGACATAGTGCGTTTCCAAGGGAATCGGATACTGAAATCTACGCCATGTATATTCCGTTTTATCCAAATCGTAAGCACAACCCCATACATCATAGCCAGATTTGCCATAAGGTACAAATTGCAAGGTATCACTTTCCAAATCACAATTTCCACCACGTCTGTACAAATAGGATTCCACCTCATTAGCCACATGCCAACTAGATTTTCTACTATTCCAAGGCGATTCTACGAGACAATAGAAAACGGTATCTTTATATTCAACAAGTTTTGGGGGCAGAACATCAGCACCACAAATACCAATTTCCTGATCCAAAATAGAAGCGGGTTGCCACCCACGGCCATCACAATAATAATAGTTGTTCCAAAAGCGTTCCAAACGATTTTCGCCATCAATACACGGTCCCAAAATTTTCTTTATCATACTCGTATCTGCAACTTGCCAACGGACACCATCACAAACAAAATATACATTTTCACGATACAACAAAGAATCACCCTTATTATAGCTAGAGCATACCCCCATGGAGTCTCTAACATTATCATAAGGACGCCAGATATTTTTACTGCAAGCAACAACCGTTCCATTATACTTGCTTAATTCATTTTCGACAGTATCCGTATAATACTCTTCGCTACATTCATCAAGTCCATATACATATTTGCAAAGATTCCTATTTTTGCAGCCAAAACCAAACTCATCCATGATAGAATCCGCAATCGTTGTCCACAATTTCGAATTTTTCCATGACTCAGGTGATTTGTAAGAATGCGATATTGAATCTACGAAATCTTCAAAATATTCATTCTGAAGAATTGAAGTCAAGAACAAAAAAACTTCACTGCTATCTTTTCTTCTCGGAAAAAATTCATTCAATTCTACCGATTTTTTCGCACTTGTAAAAGGAATTTTTTCATCTTGAACAAGATGCAACAATTCTCGCGACAACAATACATTATACAAAGAAAACTCATATACGGAATCCTGGCCCACATCAATATAAGACGTCAATACACCTTTGACCACTTTTGTTTTTTTCTCACCTGTAGGAATTCCATAACTTTTCATAAGCTCCGAGCGATAATCAATATAATTCATGTTTCCATGGATAAAGGCGGTCAATTTAATATAGGGCGATTTAAAATCATTCTTTTCAAAACGGCAAATCAAAGAATCGTTAGGGACACAACGCAATTCCAGAACATTCGACTGCGGCATCAGCATAGAATCCAACTGACACAATTTAACCGAATCGACAGTCAAATAAGGCATTATGCCAACGGAATCATCATACAAATATTCAAACACAACAGGCTTTACAAACACATTAAAGCTACGATTATTAAGCGGCAAAGGCTCATACACATGTGAAACATCCACATATTCAACAGACGAATCATTGCTGCACCCATAGAACAGCAAAAGCATGGACAAAGCAAGCATTATTTGTATAAATAAACTTCGCATAATTCCTCTGCTTCAAGCATCTGCCAATCAATTTTTATGTATTCCGTATCAATTTTCAAATTCCAATACGCAGCGACTTTTATTTGACAATCATAACCAAATTCTTCGGTATAAATTTTTTCTGATGGTTCTGAAAAAAGGAATTCTCCTTTTTTTAAAGCGAGAATATACTTAAAAGAAGAATCATGAAATACAATGGATGTAGCACTAAGACAATGGACATCATTACATCCATAAATATCCATTTCTAATTTTTTCCCAGCTTTGGCATTACTAATCATAAATGTTTCGTATTCAGAATTCTTTGAAAAAGAGGACTTTTGCTCTATAAAAACTTCATCTTCATTAAAATAATCTAAAGATGTTTTTTTCGCTTTGAAATATGAACGATTTTTTGTGTAGTCGAGCGTATCCGAACAACCTAAAATAAAGGTCGCAATCAAAGATAACACAAGTTCCATTTTCACAAATTGATGCATAATTAGAAAAATACAAAAATTCAATCTTATAACTCAATTATGCAGCAAACCCAATGGGGTAAGCTAAATGTTATGGAGCCTCACCTTCGTGAAGACAAAAAAACGCGGAGATGATACCGCAAAAGAAATATGCAGTGGCTCAATCGGCGTTTTTCGCCCTCTAGAGAAACAATACAATTCATCATCCAGCACCTTCAACAAACTCCGGCAAACACCTAAATACTCAATCAGGTCGAAGATGTCGATGCAAATGCCATGTTTTCATTTTTTTACGTAGAATTTTTGGACCAAAACCCACCCGAACCGCGTGTTAATGTAATAGACGGGGGCGAGTCCCCGTTCGCGAACCGGCGCGTTCCGGATGGAAAAACAAATGACCAGAGACAAATTCGCAATTTTCCTCAAGACTCTCAGGGAAGCGAAGGACGAGCAGAATGCAGAAGCAATCGTCAAGGCTCACGAGCACGAGAACGTCTATATCTACAACGACCTGTGCCTCAAGAAAATCTTCGCGAGCGAGAAGAACATCGCCCTGACAACAGACCTCATCAACGCGAGCCTGAACCTCGTCGGCGACGACCGCATCAAAAATCCGCAGCTCGTGAACCCGTTCATTCCCGGCGAACTTGGCCGCCGCAACACGGAACCCGACCTGATGATTGTCAACGACCGCGAGAAAGACGTCCCTCGCGACCGCATTTCCATCGAGGTGCAGCACGAAGGCGGCGAGATGTACAAGAACCGCGTGATGCTCTATATTTCCCGCATTACGAGCAACATGGTGCGGAAGAACGAGCCGCCCGTCCTTGAAAACCTGAACCTCATCAGCTTCCAGCTTTTCAACACGTACCCGTGGAAAGTGTCCAAGAACTACCGCCACACAGTGCAGCTCCGCAACCAGGAACATAAGCTCTATTTCGACAAGCAGACTGTCACGATCGTCGAAATCAAGAAGTTTCTGGACCATGCCAAGGACTTTGCGGGCGACAACTGCCGCCTCGCCCAATGGCTCCGTGCAATCGACACGCTGAACCGCGAAGCGGACTTCAGCGAGTTCGCGACTGATCCGATTTTTAAGGTATTGCAAGAAGAGGCAAAATTGTGTAATTTTAGTGCGAGGTACCTTATGACGGAAGATCCTGTAATTTCGAATGAAGCTATGGCGGTATATTACAAGCAAGAAAAAATCGCAACGAACCTTTTAAAAAAAGGCTGTTCTCCAGAGTTTGTTGCTTGTAATACAGAACTTCCGCTGTCTTTTGTCAATGAAATAAAGAAAGCCTTAGATCAAGGAATGATCGAGTAAAGGCTTCGCCCGCTCACACCAAAATCGCCCGCGGGTAAAACCCACGGGCGATTTCGTTCATTTGTTCGTCAACTACATCGGAGGTGGTGCGAAAATATAAACTCCGTCACTGCAAGCATAAGCGCAGCCGTCAATTACCTTGGTCGCTCCATTTTCACAGGCCGTCCCGACGATGCTACTCGACTGGCAACGCAAATATTCAGAATCCCTAAAACTCCACTCTCCGTCTTTGCAAACAAACTTTTCTTTCGTTATGCAATCAACTGCCGTCGCATTTTCTTCTTCACATGGATTACACGGGCATTTGTACCCATCCATGCAAGGAGCACAAACCTTTCCGCTTATATTAAGGCAAGCTTCAGATTTGCAGCAAACGGGATCATGAAGCAAATTTCCATCGCAATAGGTGGTCCAACGACCGTCAGGGCAAAATTTCGCAGGAGTAAGCCATACACCGCCTTTACACATCAGCTCTTCGCCTGTACTGCAATCATAGCTCATGCTTTCTTTAGTAGAATCACAAGGGTGGCAGGGGCTTCTATCACACACGACACCAATTACATGCCTACACCATTCCTTCTTACCAGAACTAGATAATGCAAGCGATGAAGAGCTAGACAAAGCTACCGACGAAGAACTCAAAGCAATCGCAGACGAGGAACTTACAGCACTTTTCAATTCGCTGCTAGAAAGAGCGACGTTACTACTAGATTCGGGCAACCGGGCCACCTCGGAGCTAGACGATTCCGGGAATAAAGTTTCGATAGCCGAAGAATTTGCATCACCAGGATTGACGGCATCGGGGGCGCTAACATTTTCTTTATCGCACGCAATTAGCGAGAACGTGGCAAGCATCGCGACAGCAACCCCATAAGCCATTCGAGACTTTCGTTTCATGATATTCCTCCTTTCAATTCGCATACATTCCCTACCCCCCTTGCATACGCAAGGAGAGACTTATTCAAAATACAGTCATTTTTTTACATGGATCCTATCGGTCAGCCCCTTTCACTTTACCCACTCGGAATTATCATTCAGAGCAGAGCAGCTTTTTGCCGACAAATTACCATTCACTGTAATTCTTTTAATTTCAGGATCGCGGTCAATTTCACCACAGAAAGCAAACAAGAAACGAACAAGGCTATTCTGCGTCGTTTGTTTGCAGCCATCCGCAGCAATGTCTAGCACAGTGGCCGTATGGCTCGTAATCTCGGCAAGGATATGCCCCGCCGAATTTTCATCGCCACGAACATTCAACAGATAAAGTCCACAATTTTCATCAGCGCTACCGTCAGCAATCGCAGCCGCAAGTTCAACATATTCCTGCGAAGCTTTCGGGAAAAGGTATTTTAACGCAGCTACATTTTGCTTTACAAAACGATGCACTTGATCAACCGCGTCAAATTCTGTCGCACTAGCCGTGTGACTATTTGCGTTAGGCGGATTTACTTCCGCATCACGATCAGAATCACGAACAACCGCTGTAGCCATGACGTTACTGTCAAATTTTCCATCACTCAAAGCGAACAAATGCAAGTAATAATCCAACGAGCCATTCTTTCTTTCACTCGGAATAATAGTCGAACGAGAATCCGAAAATTCAGAGCTGCTAGAAACCTCGCTAGGGCTGTTAAAATCAGCCGAAGATTTATTTTGTCCAGAACTACTCGACATGTTTTCTTCCACACCTGAAGATATCACCAATCTGCCAGACGAAACGCTCGACGAAGAAGCTTCAAACTCAGCACTCGAAGACGAAACACCTTCGTCTATAGAACTCGACGATTCATTTTCTGCAACTTCATTCGTTTCTTCGGAAGTGCCGGCATACGTTCCCGAATCGCCGCAGCCAACACAGAACAACGCGGCAAAAAAGGAAGCTACTACAAACAAAGTTGATGGCACAGCCACGAATTTTTTAAACCTGTTCATCGTCGCTCTCCTTGATATTTTTCGTAAGGGGGAAAAGCTGCAAGTTCACACGGTAAACCTGTTCTATGTTTTTTTCTTCAGCCGCAATGTCGATTATCTTGTTACGGCACTCGTCCAGCACCTTTTCGATCTTTCCGTAAGATTCCCGCGAAAGCCCCATGGTGACACCGCTAAAATTGCGTTCTTCCTTCGGGAGCTCCAGAGCTGGGGTTGCGAGTTTGGACATAATGCGGTGCATGTTCCTCATGGCAAGCCTTGTAGCATCCGTCGAACCCCTTACCGACGTTTCTGACTGTACAAAGTTCCCCGCATCTTTTTTCAGGAGTCCAGCCTTTGTCAAAAAATGCAAAGACTGCTGCACTTCCTGCGCCGAAACTTCAGGATAGCACTTTTTGGCAAGTTCGCCCGGCGTAGCGCCCGGCATCATCGGCGCCAGCTCCCTGAGCACAGGGTTCCGCCACGATTCGTAGTATTCGAACAAATCGGCTTCCAACACACGGACTTTGTGAACCCTCGCTATCGCGAGCATGTTCTCGTAAGCCTCCTTCCTTTTCTCGTCCGATTCAGCCTGCCCGAATACGACCATCGCCCTGAAATAGTCCATCTCGAAACCCGAAAGCCCCATAGCGGCTCCAGTGCGTTCTACGCCGATACGGCTCAACTTGCTTTTGCCATCGCATACGACCTTCATATACGACGGAGAAGTGAACCCCGCAATTTTCGAGAACTCACGCCACGAAAAAGCAGAACAGCGTTTGCGCTCTTCGTAGAAGTCTCGCATGTACATGCGGAAATCGGAATATTCGACAATCGGTTTCATACTCCAAAATATACAAGCATTTTTTTAGAATGTCAATAGCTTTATGCTACAAAATTAAAGAATTTTATCAAATTTTAGCATTTTTCACAATAAAAGTTCACTTAATTTACGTATATCGTTCATTATGTAGCATATACAAAACGGCACCATATTTTTCTTGATTCTCAGATTCATTTAAGTTATATTCAATGCATCCAAAGTTTAAGGACACTTTGTATGAAAAATTGTTTTAACATTCTATTGATTTTTGCATGCTTTGCATGGTCCAGCGAACCCATTAGCGTCGAAATAAAAGACGAACAGCCAAACAACAGCAATATGCTTGGTTTGCGGATGCGAATCATCAATAATTCGGGTCAGCAGTACAATGACGTACAAATCAGGTACTATCTAAAAAAACAACCGACAGACAACCTTGTTCTAGAAAATTACTACATGAGCGGTTTGTCTGCAAATTTGGAAGAATTAGACAACACGACAACGATTCTGAATATCGGGGTGCCTACGCTCAGCCAAGGAAGCATCCCAAACGCGGACGGAATCAGCATCGGAATACACCGTTCAGATTGGGGCGAAATGTTCAAAGGCAATTTACCCGGTTACCCAAGCAGCACATTTACAGAAGCAGCAAGCTATGGAGTATATCAGGGAAGCAATCTAATTGCAGGGAATCTGTCGCCTGCGGAATCACCAGACAACATTTTGAAACTACGTTTTATCGGGGTACGCCCCGAAACCGCCGACACCTCGTCCACCTGGGTTCAACTCCAAAACTATGGCGATGAGCCAATTTCTTTAAACAGCGTAAAAATCAAAGACGCATCAGGCGGAATTCATCCCCTCGGCGATTTAACAATTGGGGCAAAATCTTCATTGCGAGTGTGCAACGGTCCTGTTTCTAATTGCACCAGCGACAGCGTTGTAACGAGCATTTCAGGACTTTCATTCGGGAAGGTCGGCGAATTTGTCCTTTACCAAGATTCTGTGCCGCTGGACTACATCGCTTGGGGAGCTCATGGAAATTTTGCAGACTCTCTTCAAGTTGAAAACAGAACAATTGATCCAGAACAATTTTTCAACACGTCGGAAGAACCAGTCCTAGGACCGGTTTCCCCTTATTACAAAGGCGATTTCTTCCGCGCGATTATCAAAGC
>CAMZGI010000069.1 GCA_947306305.1 uncultured Fibrobacter sp. | reverse complement strand
CGTTTTCGAATTTATTGTTGTTGCCAAATGAAATTCCTGTTTGACCCCACATTTTGTAGTTGAGCAGATAATTCCAATTATCTGTCGCTTTCGCTGTAGAAAGCCTACTGCCATTATCATCCGAGTAATACATCGGTTCGATGCCGGCGGCCATTGAGGATGCCGTGCCTATCAAGACGAGGATTGCTGCCTTGAAGCTTAATTTGCCAAATTGCATATTGTCCCTCTTGGTTGGAGATTTGGGTTAATGGAGTTTTTACTGTAAGATAATATTAGTAAAAATAAATTAAGCGTTCCCTCTGTATAAAGGAAACGCTTTTTATTTTGTCAAGTGTAAAAATTAATTATCGAATCTTCACGAGTTTATAGTCGATTCCGATTTTGACGATGTATGCACCGGGTGTCGGGACTTTTACGCGGGTGTCTTTGTTGTTCAGTTTGCCAACAGAAAGGACTTGCCCTTTTATGTCCATGACGGCGTATTTTTGCACATGGCTTGGCGACGATCCGTTCATGACGATGTCGAATTCGACGGGGCCAACGGTCCTGACGTAGAAGGACGTGCCGTTGTTATTGGCGTATGCTGGCGAGACGATGGCATCGGATTTTTTAGAGCTGCTGGATTTAGCCTTGCTGGAGCTGGATTCGGTTTTCTTGGAACTGCTCGATTTTGCTTTGCTGGAGCTGGACTTCGCGATGCTGGAGGATGATTTTGCAACGCTTGACGAAGATGCTTTAGCCGAGGAAGAAGAAACTTTCGTCGAGGACGACGATCCGCCATCTCTACTGCTGCTAGATTCCGGATCAAGCTTGGAATGGCTACTGCTCGAAGCGATCTGTGAACTGCTGGATGCAGGATTATCGCTGGGATCGTCGATAACGTGGATGGTCACATCGGTAGAAGAATAAAGCCAGTCGTATTTGCTATTGGCAGCCACGACTCGGATGACGTATTTGTTCTGAACTTCGTAATCTAAGATGTTGTTTTGGGCTACTGTGATAACGCCGTTGTCGTCGATGCTGAATGCCTTGTAGTCGTTTGCGGCACCATTGGCTGCGGCGAGCGAATATTTCGGAACGGCGCAATTATTTTTCTTAGCTTCGCTGCAAGCGCGGTCAATTTCTACAACGCCGACTTTAGTTCCTTTCGGGGAGTTTTCATCGACTGCAAATTTTGGCGGCTGCACGAATGTTGGGGTCTCGGGGTAGTTTTTTACTGTAACCGTTACAGGAATCTTTTTAATGAATTCCTTGTCTGTGGCAACGACTCCAAATGTGAAGGTGTTGTATTTGTCGTTGAAGGTTGCTTTGTCAATTGCGTAAATCTCGCCAGTATTTTGATTAATCTTGAATTGAGTGGCATCGTCTTTTTTGTTTGAATCGTCGAGCGAGTAATAAAGAGTACCGAATTTCTCGTTGAAGTAATCTGGATCCCATCCTGTAACAAAGCCCACCGGGATGGACGTGCCGGTATATTCTTCAAGCGTGAAGTCGTAGGAATCTTTTTCGAATTTCGGTTCTTCGTTCACGTCGATGACATTAATTTTTGTATCCTTTGTAATTTTATTTCCATATTGATCAGTAGCAGTTAAGGTGACTTTGAAAGTAGCTGATTTTGTACTCGTTTGATAAAGTTCTTCATAATCCAAGTCTTTCTTGACGGCTAATTTAAACTCTGTCTCGTGTTTTGAGTTTGTTTTGCTTACGCGAACAACTTCGAAAAAATCTTGTGCAGACTTATGGCTGACGGCTTCGCCATTATCTATTATAGAAATAGTGAGCTTGTCTGTTGTATCGCTACTGTCGGCGGAGTCTTCGTCGTAAATAATGATTGCTTCGCCAAATGTTGTGCCGATGTCGGTATTTTCTTTGACCTCGAAGTCGGGGGATATAGCTGTGATTTTGGGCGGCTTGTTTTGGACAACGTTGATTTTCACTTCTTGGCTGTCTGCTTGCATGGGATTGTAAGAGTCAGTGCTTCTGTCGCGAACATTGACCATAAAGGCGTATTCTTTTTGCTTTGCGTAGTCGAGCTTTGCTCCTTGCTTCAAGGTGATTTCGCCTGATGCTATGTTCAGTTCGAACGGAAAGTCTGTGCTGCCATCCACTTCGATGATTCTTTTAATGAAGTATTCGAGTCTGTTGAATTCTTTAGGATTTTCGCCATCTGGGCAAGGCTTTATGATAGAGCAAGAATCAGGATCGACAGCCTTGATAAAACCAACGCTGCGATTGGATGGAATTTCTTCGATGTAAAAGGGGCCTGCTTCGGTAATAGTAGGTTGTTCGTTTCTGTCGTGGATGGTGATTTTGCTTTTTATTGCAAATGTGTCAAGCGTGTAGGTGTTTTTTGCGACAATTTCAAAAGTGGCTACATTCCCAGGATTTTGAGGATCGCCCGTGTAGAGGGACTCGTAGTCGATTTTTTTTGCAGGAGTTATATACCCGCTATGAGAGATTTCGAATAATGAACTGAATCTATCGTCGGAAAAATTTTCTAGATAGTACAAAAGGCCGCCGTATTCTATTTTATTAGTGACATGGTCTTTGTCTGCAATGGCTTCCAATTGTGCTTGTATATCGGCTGGCAAATCCTTTATTTGAAAGTGGTAAATTAATTCTATATCTTGGGCATTTTCTTCAACGTTTAAATCTGAATAAGTATTTTCAAATTGTTTTGCCATTGCCGAAATGACACAGAATAATAGCAGAACTGTTATTTTAAAACCTGATTTATTGGATAACATGTATCCCCTCCTTCTTTTTAAATAATAGGTTTGTTGATAATATAATAAAAAATAAATTAAGCATTTCCTCTGACAAAGGAAATGCTTAATAAATAGGGACTTTTTTACAAGTTATTTTTCGGTGCCAGCGGCGCCTTCTGCGGTTGCAGCAGGCTGTGGCTTTCCGACCAGATTCGGAGTCTTGAGCATGCTTGAGAACGTCGCGATGATTTCGCTTGCTTTCTTGATAATCTTGATTGTGTTGGCCGTGTTGTCGAACTGCGTCTTGATGGCGTTCTGCACGTCGTTGAACATTTGCGTAAAGCAGAACAAGTCGTCCTTCGATTCGTTGAAAAGCTTGTACGTGTTGCGGAGAGCGACCAAGTTTGCAGTCTCGCGTTCCATGGACACCTTGATTTCTTCGTTCAGTTCGTCGCGGAGCACTTTCTTTTGTTCGATGATTTCGGGGGCGTTCTCTCTCAAGATGTATGTCGGGAGCGTCGCGTAATCTTCGAACTTGGCTGGAGCCGAATTGTTCTGCTGGTTTACCGAGCTGCGAAGTCCGCTCGTGCGAACCTGAGAATCAATCGCGATGGAGCAGTTGGACGTGCCGTGGTAATTGCAGATAACGCGTTTTTCGACTTGGCGAAGTTCGTTATAAGGGTGGAATTCCATGTCCGTTTCGATGTACTTGAGCGGCGCGTAAAGTGGCACGGATTCGCCAGCCATCGTGATGCGGTAAGAAAGGCACGGCTGTCCGTTGAACGGCTTAGTTTCGTACAAGTTGTTGGAACTGTGGACGAGGTGATCCACTCGCATGAACAAGTCGTTTGCGTCATAAGGCTTTTCAAGGAGGCTTGGCGTGTTCTTGTACAGCTGCGTCATGAGGATTTCGCGGTAGCTGTCCGAAATTGCGGTGTTGGAGGCGCTTCTGCCCCAGATGGATGTTCCGAGGAAGAACGTGTCGATGAGCTTGGTCTCGTTGCGGCCGTTCAGGAACGCGATAGCCTTGACCATGTTGGCCAGTGCAAGCCATTTGCGGATAGGGACGTAAATGCAGTTGTTGACGCATGTCTCTGCGACCTTGCCGATGACGGCGAGCGTGTTCGGCGAGAGCGTGACCTTGCTAATGTCCTTGAGCCATTGCTTTTGCTCTTCGGAGGAGATGGCGATACTTGCTGGGACTGTAACGCCGTTGTCGTTGCTGTGGATTTTGAGGAGCGTGCAAAGGGCTTCTGGAGAAATATTTTCGGGCAGCATGATGGTGAGCGTTATCTGGTCGCTCACTTCGGAACGGTTCAATGCGGCTTCTGGTTTTTGGTCGCCCGAAATGATGATGGAATTCCTTTCATGGTCGTGTATGACAATTTGAAGGTTGTTCTTGCTTTGCTCATCGACCGGCGAGAAGTTTTCAAAAATAATCAGGTTAAAGTCGTTGATATTGTCGGGGAGCTGCTTTTGCTTTTTTCCGAGCTTCAAGATTTTGGCATCCTTGAATGCGCTTGTGATTCTGCGGATAAAAAGAGAGCTTCCGCCACCGGCGCGGCCATACAGGTAAAAAGGCTCTTGGAGGAGTGCCGTGAGGAATCCAAGCTGCACGTAATATTCCCTTTCGGGGATGTCCTTAGTGATAATCTGAAGGATTTCGGAAAACCTTTGACGCAAATTCATTGTTTTTCTCCCTATACTGGTCGCCTTTAAAAATCAATAAAGCAATTTTTAAGTTTCCTATATTCTTAACATAAAGATACTATAAAAAAGGGGAAAGTGAAAAAAAAGTCGCGGCTTTTGGCCGCGATAGATATTTTACGCTTGAATTGGATGTTTTATTTGATGTTGATTTCTTCTTGCGTCATCTTGATGCAGCGGACTGGGAAAAGAACGGTATTGGTATTTGAGGAAGTTGAAAGGAAAAGCATGGATACGTGTTCGAATCCAAAGGCGTAGTCGAAATAGTTTCCCTGGTATGTAGATGTCCAATAATATACGCTGTCGGTTTCGCTTATTGGCGTTGCGTTGAAACCGTATCGGTCGTAGCTGACATCTTCTTCTGGCCAGCCTTGAATGCTCTTCAAGTTCCGTCCTGCAATGCCTTCGCCGCCAACGGCGTACATAAGTGTTGTCGCGTCGCCTTTTTTGGGGAGTCTCCAACCGTTAGGACAAATTCCAGTAATGAATTTTGAGGTGTCGCAACTGACTTTATTGCCGCATCCCTTGCCGTCGTCTGTATAAATTGCGGCAGAGTCCATGGCGGCGGTCCATGTGTATAGTCTTCCGAAGGATTTGCAATATTCGGGATTGTCTTGTGGGCATTGGCTTTCGGCAGATCCTTCGTGATATTCGAGCTTCATGTTTTCGGCCATCCAAGTCCGGTCGCCTATTTGGACTGTCTTATAGACGTTGCCGTCTCTAGAGTCTTCGATGGTGCCATAGATGATTTCGTGATCGGGCTTTGGAATTTCTTTTTCGTTATCGTAATTCATGACGCATCGGAGATAGTAGTAGGGCTGGTATTTTCGGTCGGGTGCTAGAGTGCCAATGAAGTAGTCTTCACCTCTTGAAATGTGAATCATGTTGTTCTTTAAGGGGCTTGCTGTCCAAAATACAGCGTCTTGTCCCTCAAACTCATACCTTCCCGATGATTCTCCTTTTCCGGATGCTAGAACTGAGAATCCGAAATCATCGGTTCCTTCGTAACCGCTCCAGTCGTGGTTTGCCCTTAATTTTTTAGTGTGATAACCGCCTATAAAGTAGAATAGGTCTCTCCATTCAGCGTCGGTGGAAACGTGCCAGCCTTCGGGGCAGATTCCTTGGACTGTTTTGGCGGGGGTGCACCCTTGTGCTAGGCCGCATCCTAGGCCATCCGATGAATAGGTGCCGGCGGAATCCATGACTGCGCTCCAAGTGTAAAGCCTCCCATATTTTGTGCAGTTGGCCGTGTCGCTTTTGTAGCAGAAACTTCTTGCTGTTTTATAGGTGTATTCAAAATTGAGGTTTTCGGCCATCCATACGCGGCCATCGATGGTTGTCGTTTTGTAAACTTTCCCGTCGCGACCATCGGTCAATGTTTGCTTTATGGGGTCGTATATGGTTTCGCCAGGGGCGCTGGAACTATAGGCTTGGCTAGAAGAGCTTGATTTTGATGTGCTGGAAGAAGATTTTTCGCCGCGTTTGCCTTTTATGCATCGGACATTTGCGAATAGTGAGCTTCCGGCTTGATCTTCGGTGAATAAATCGTCTTTAAATGAAAATTCTGCAATTCTTGGGGCAATGTTTCCCAAAAATTGTTTATAAGTTTCGGTCCAGAGATAGGCGTAATGGGTGTTTACGCGTGTCGTTTTAGTGTAAAGGTAACCGGCATTGGTGATGTTGAATCCATAGATGTTGTCCCCTTTATATCGGTTGTCGAATTGGGGTGAGGTTTTGCATACTGTTTCGAGAATTCCCCATGGGGCCGTCCAGGAAAGTTTGTCGATTAATTCAATGTAATCGTTGGTTGTGGGTAATTTCCACCCGTCAGGGCAGGCTTCGTTGGCTGCTTTCCAAGTGTAGTGGCAGCCGATATACGCGAGTGAGTCAGCTCGTGTGGGGCAATAAAAATCAATCGTATCTGCGGTGTTGATAGAAACTTCGTATCTTAAATTTTCGGCCATCCATGTTTGGTTGTCGATAGTGATGGTTTTGTATTCCTGCTCGTCGCGGGGGTCTCGGAAAACGCCATGGGTGATTTTGGCAGGGTCGTATTTGTATTTGGCTCCGGAAACAATCCATGAACTGCTGGACAGAACCTCGATCGAAGATGAACTCGTTTTGGACGAAGACGAAACAATCCATGAACTGCTGGACAGATCCTCGATCGGGGTCGAGGATGACGAAGAAACCTTAACACTCGATGATGATGTTGCCTTAGTCGAAGAACTCGAAGCTATCTGAGAAGAGCTGCTCTGTTTGCTGGAACTACTTTTTGTAGAACTGCTAGAATTGCTGGAACTTGAGGCGGTTTCGTCATCTTCGGAACTGCTTGTGGCGATGTCGTCTTCTATGTCGATTTCGCTTGTGCTTGGATTCGATGAATCGCACGACGAAAGCATGCCTACCGAAATAACGGCAAGCACCCCATAGATCCCAAATTTGCAGATGATGTTTTTATTCATAAAGAATAAAATACAAAAAAGAAGAGCTGAAGTTACTTTGTTTTTTTAATTTCTGAATAGAAGCCGAGGATGTCAAAGGCATCCATCTAGATGGTTAATAGGTGGCGATGTGGCGTACCGTTTGTCACCCCGGACCTGTTCCGGGGCGCCATCTGTCTGCCATGACGTTAATATTTTGTATTTGCAATCATTTAATTGCAGTATTTGGAATAGCCGTTAGGACGGTGACTTTTTGGATGGCGATGTGCAATTTGGGGTGTGATAACGTGGCTTGGGGGAGTCTGCAAGCGTCTTTTTGCGAAATGACGATGTCTTTGCTTTGCGTAAGTTCTGCTTCGACGACTTGCGAAAAATGCTTGTCATGGTCGCGGCGGATAATTGTTTTTTCGACGTTTACTCCGAATGCACGGATGTCTTTTATAAAGCGGCTGGGGTTGCCGAGTCCGCAAATGATAGTCGCGGAAAGCTTTGTGCCGGGGACAAAATTTGTGATGGATTCGGTAGAAAAGCGGATGTCGGCGGGCTTATTGCTTGACTCGTAGCAACGGAGGTGGATAATTTCGCGTTCGTCGTGGTCTTGCTTTAAACTGCGGAATTTCCCTGCGGGGATAAGGCTTGATAATGCTTGCGGTGGCTCTTGCCAGTCTAAGCAAAAACGTATCGCACCTGTAAATCGCGAGTCTTCAAAACCGTCGTCGCAGATGATGATATCGAACTTGTCCTGAATTTCTTTAGCGGTTTTGTAGCGGTTCTTGGTGGCTATAATTGTTGCGCTTTTCAGCTCTGTTCTTAATAAAGTAAATTCATCCCATGCAGCGGTGTGGCAAAGAACGGCGACTTTTTTGCCTTGTTCCGAGTGCAGCTTGGCTAGCCAAATCGTAAAGGGGGTTTTGCCTGCTCCGCCGGCCAAGTAACTCCCGACAATAACGACGGGAGTATGGAGTTGCGGCTTTGGTTGCAAAAAAATTTTGTGATGAAGCTTGTATCCAAGCCTGTAGATTGCAGAAGCCGCAAGGAGGATTGTCGCTCCCATATTACAAGCAGTTTCGTTTCTGCTGCAAATAAAGGTCTGCAAGCACGAGCGCTGCCATGCTTTCGACAATCACGGGGGCGCGGACGGCAACGCAAGGATCGTGCCTGCCCTTGGCTGCAAGTTCGCCATTCTCGTGACCGCGACCTGCCGTCTTTTGCAGCTGCGAAATGGTAGCGGTGGGTTTGAACGCCATGCGGCAGTAAATCGGCTCGCCGTTCGAAATGCCGCCAAGGCTTCCGCCGGCGTTGTTGGTACGGGTGCGGTAAACGTTTCCGTCAAAGTAGATTTCGTCGTTGTGCTCGCTGCCGTGCATGCGGGCTGCGGCAAAGCCGCTCCCGATTTCGAAGCCTTTGCATGCCGGGATAGAGAGCATCGCTTGGGCAAGCAGCGCGTCGAGCCTGTCGAACACGGGTTCGCCGAGGGCGACGGGCGGATTCTTGACGAGCAGCGAAACCGTTCCGCCGATGCTGTCTCCGTTGGACTTCGCATCGAGGATGGCTTTTTCCATTTTTTCGCTGGCAGCCATGTCCGGGCAGCGGACGGCGGACTTTTCAATTTGGTCAAGCGTGAGTGCGTTTAAATCCAATGCCGGGCAATCGACTTCGCCAACGGAGGCTACCCACGAAAGGAATTCCGTGCCAGCGACAGTCTTTAAGAATGCCTTGGCGACGGCGCCTGCGGCGACGCGACCGATGGTCTCGCGGGCGGAGCTTCTGCCACCGCCGCGGTAGTCGCGGAATCCGTACTTGAGGTCGTAGCAGAGGTCTGCATGCCCCGGTCTGTACCATTTGGCGATGTCCGCGTAGTCATGGCTGCGCTGGTCTTCGTTGAACACGGCAAACGAGATGGGTGTGCCGGTCGTCTTGCCTTCGAACACGCCGGAAAGGATTTTGACCTGGTCTTTTTCGTTGCGGGCGGTCGTGAGGTTCCCCTGGCCGGGGCGCCGGCGGTCTAGGTCGGCCTGGACCATGGCTTCGGTGAGAGGGAGGCCTGCGGGGCATCCATCAAGGACTGCGCCGACGGCTGGACCATGGGATTCGCCCCATGTAGTGACTGAAAAAATCTTTCCGAACGTGCTTGACATGTGCCCAAATATAGATACTGGGAAAAAAAACTTTTTTTTTACTAAAATTTTTACTCTCTTGGAAAAAGTTTACTATCTTTTACAATGCCTAGAGGAGTCTATTGTGCCCAAATTCGGAATGATCATCACTTTTTTGATACTCGTGTTTTCGCTTCATGTGCAAGCACAGTCTCAGAATAATTTTGCTGGTATTCCGTTTGGATCCTCTCGCGAAACCGTCATCGAAGAGATGATGAAGAAGGGCTACGAGCCTTATGGCCAGACCGGAATTGGCGAACGCGTGGTTATTCCCGTGTATATGTTCGGCGAACTGCCAGTCCAGGTCGATTTTATTTTCAACAAGAACGACAAGTTTTATGCTTTCGAAATCCGCACGGGCCGTGTGGAACGTGCTCGTTTGAGCAAGGCTTTCGAAGCTGTCGCTTACATGTCGGACCAGTTTACGCTCAAGTACGGCAAGTCTTCTGGCGCTCCGACAATCAACGAAACCTCTCCTTTGAAAGAAAATGTTCACAATTTCTATCAAGAATGGTTCTCGGTAAAGGCTCTTAACGCTTATACGGCTGTAGTGCAGAAGGGTTCTCGCTATTATGCCGTGGGTTCTGTGACGCACCGCCAGCTTGCAACCGAAGCCGAAAAGCGTGTTCGCGAAAAGGCTCCTGCTGAAGCTCCTGCATTCTAAAACCTGCAAGACATCTTGTAAAAAATGCGGCTCTCCGAGTCGTTTTTTTATTTTATTAGCACCTCGTCATTTTTGATGGGTTATTCAATTTTTCTAAAAAATTTTGAACATTTCAAAAAGAAATAATTGATATTTTTGTTACGAAATTGTTTCTGCCTTGGAGTGGCACGATGCAATTTATCGTTAAAAGCTAAAATTCCGCAGTGCGGAAAAGGAGAATAAAATGAAGGTCTGGGTTTGCAAAGTTTGCGGTTATGTTCACATGGGTCCGGAAGCACCGGATGAATGCCCGCAGTGCCACGCTCCAAAAAGCAAGTTCTTTGAAAAGGTTGAACAGCCCGCTGCTGGCAAGATTGTTTGGGCGGACGAGCACAAGGTCGGGGTTGCTCAGGGTCTCGATGCCGAAGTCGTGCAGGGACTCCGCGAGAATTTTGCTGGCGAGTGTACCGAAGTGGGCATGTACCTTGCGATGAGCCGTCAGGCGGACCGCGAAGGATTCCCGGAAGTTGCCGAAGCTTACAAGCGTATCGCTTTTGAAGAAGCTGAACATGCAGCCAAGTTCGCAGAACTTTTGGGCGAAGTCGTTTATGCCGATACCAAGAAAAACTTGGAACTCCGCGTTGCCGCCGAAGCGGGCGCTACCGAAGGCAAGCTTGCTTTGGCCAAACGCGCCAAGGAACTCGGCTACGATGCCATTCACGACACCGTGCACGAAATGTGCAAGGACGAAGCACGCCACGGCTCTGCATTCCAGGGCTTGCTCGGGCGTTATTTCAAGTAATTGAGAAGTCGATTTAAGCGGCTGATGAAGCCTTTACACGGTCTTTTGGCTTTGCCTTAAGACCGTTTTTTATGGTCTTTGCTTAGCCTTTCAGCTTGTCGAGAGCTTCGTTCGGGCCGATGAGGAACAGCACGTCGTCTTCTTGCAAGATGACATCGGCGATATT
>CAMZGI010000068.1 GCA_947306305.1 uncultured Fibrobacter sp. | reverse complement strand
GCTCATCGCTCATACCTCAAAGGGCGAAGCCCGACCTCACAGCTCATCCCTTGCTCTTGCATGAAGCCGTTTGCCGCACCTGTTTACTAATCACTAACCACTGTCTACTGCGGCAACGCCGCATCACCACTTCATTCTTTTATTGCGGATAAAATATCCGAATAATATTGCGGTAATCACTAAATCGCCGGTGAGGGCGAAAAGCGGAATCATGGCGTTGTCGAGATAAATCCCTGCAAGGCCGCAGGCGATGATGTTCGAGGCTCCGCCGATGCTCACCATGATGGCGTAGGCGCGTGTCGCGTGTTCCTTGAGGAGCGTGGAAATGAGCGTGGTGCGTGCGGCTTGGAAGATGAGCGAGAACGAGAGTATTTGTAATATGCTTGCACTTGTCTGTAACGTTGCGTCGGTCCAAGGGGCGGCAAAGAATAGAATCTTCAAGATCCACGAGGGGAATAGCCACAAGGGTGCAGAACACACGGCGATGAACAGCGTGAATACCGCGATGTCCTTGAGGTGGAGGTTTTTGTCGTGCGTCGCGTGGAGCGTGATGAGGTTCGACGAAATGAAGTGCACCATGATGCCCGAGCAGAGCACGAGAATCTTGTGCCCGAAATTGTAGCAGCCGAGGAATTCGGCGCTTGCAAACTTGTCGGCGACATAGAGGCCGACGGGCAAGTAGGCGAATGCGGCAAAGCTCGAAATGGCGTATGGGATGCCGGCCTTGATCATGAGGCCGATGAAGCGGAACGTGCGTCGCGTGATTTTGAGGAGGTGCGCGTGGAACGCTTGGGTTACGCCGTAGAAGAATGCCGGGAGGGCGGCGAGAACCATGGCGAGCGCGATGAGTTCAATGCGTTCGACTTTGAAGTAGAGGAGCGTTGCTCCCATGACGATGGAATACGAAATGGTGTGCAGGAGTTTGGAAACGAACAGCCGTTTCCAGAATTTTCCGCAGATGAAGTACCAGTCGAAAAATGCATGCTGGAAGATGAGCCCGAATGTGAAAATGAGTTCGCCGTAGAAAATTGGGTGGTTGAAGCGGAACGCAAACGCGAATGCGACCATGAGGAGGGCTGCCCCCACGGCAGAAAATAGTCGCAGCTGGAGGATGCTCCTGAAGAGTGTTCCTTTTGTGGCGCGTCCTGCAAAAAAAGCGAGGATAAGGGTGGTCATGCCAAAATCGGCGATGGCGCAAAAGATGGAATAGTCGGTCTGGAGGAGTCCAAAATGCCCGTAAGAGGCTGTTCCTAGGTTTCGTGCAATGAAGTTTTGCACAAAAAATGAAATTCCTTGGATAAGGAGGTTTACAAATGCGATGAAAACACCGATTCTTATATTGTGAAACGCTTGGAACATGGAGGTAAAGATAGAACTTAGAATTTAGAACTTAGAACTTAGAACTTAGAATGAGTCTCGTAATGCACTGGATCCTTCGACTCCGTTGCTCTTCGCTCAGGATGACACTTCTGCTAACTGTCTACTTCCTACTGTCTACTAATCACTAACCACCAACCACCAACCACTGTTTACTAACCACTAACCACTGTTTACTATATTTAAAATCATGGGTAAATTGCAAGGTCAAAGTTCATTCTTCGTTCCCGGTCCGCCGGCAATGCCGGGCGAGGCTCACAAGCCTCTGGTGGAGTTTTTGCTTCGTGAAGTCCGTGGTGAAACGGTTTTGGATCTCGGTGGTGGGCGCGGGGCTTACTCGCTCGAATTGAAGAAGGCTGGCTTTGACACGACTGTTGCAGACATCAATGCGGAGTCGCTTGCTGTTGCGGAACAGAACGGGCTTAAGACAAGGAAGCTTGAACTGAATGAGCCGCTTGGCGAAAATCTCGCCGATACGGTCATGATGATAGAGGTTTTGGAGCATGTCCCGAACCCGGAGGAGTTTTTGAAGTCGGCTATTGGTGCGGCGCGAAAGCGGGTGCTTTTCTCGCTGCCGTGCACGGACGACTTTGAGACTTTGTTCGAAAGTGGGCTCACTTATGCGCACATTGCGGTGTCCGATCACCTGTGGCACTATTCTTACGACGAGTTGAAGTCTTTGCTGGATTCTCTTGGCGTGGAGTATAGTTTGACGATGGGCGACTACTTGTTCCCGGGGGCTGGCATCAAGCTGTTGCGAGGCTGCTTCAAGGGCCCGTTTGGCTTTTTGACGATGCTTCCGTTCCGCGTGATGAACAAGCTTGGGCTTATCCCGAAGCGCTATCCGTCCCGTTTTTACGGGATTGTCGAGAAAAGCTGATTTCGGGGCGGTTGTAAATGGCTATTTACCTGGCAGGGCTGAATAATTTTTTGAAGATTTTGTATCTTTGGTCTTGAAATCGCGAGAGTGGCGGAATTGGCAGACGCGCCAGACTTAGGATCTGGTACTTCGGTGTGTGGGTTCGACTCCCACCCCTCGCAGTTCTTTTTTCACCTTTAATAACCGTTTTCCGGAGTATATATGTCCGCTGAAATTAAAGAAACAAGCGCAACCGTGCGCACCCTTGAAATTACAATCCCGCAGGCTGATCTCAAGGCTCCGTTCGAAAAGAAGCTTTCCCAATACAAGAAGCAGGTAACTTTGAAGGGTTTCCGCCAGGGCCAGGTGCCGAAGGCCATGATTCTGAAGCAGTTCGGACCTTCCATCCGCCACGAAGCTGTGGATGATGTCGTGAACTCTATCGTTCAGGAAACGCTCAAGAAGGCTAACATCAATCCGGTCGGCAAGCTCATGGTCAAGGAATTCAACGACGACGAAAAGAGCGACATCACACTGAAGGTGGAAGTCGAAGTCGATCCGGAAATCGATATCAAGGGCTACGCCGACACGGGCATCACTGTTCCGGCTACCGCCGTCCACGAAGAAGAAGTGCAGGCCGAATTCGACCGCCTTATGCAGATGTGGAGCAAGGACGTTCACGTTGACCGCGAAGCCAAGAAGGGCGACGTTGTCGTGGGCGACTACATCGAAGTTGTTATTGATGGTGAAAAGCAGGAACTCCCGGAAAACAAGGAATTCCGTTCTCTCCTCGGAGAATCCGCTTCTCCGGGATTCGACGAAGGCCTCATGGGCGTTAAGGCCGGCGACAAGAAGGAAATCAACTTCAAGTATCCGGACGACCACAAGGACGAACGCTACCGCGGCAAGACCGCTCAGTTCAATGTCGAAATCAAGGACGTTCGCGAAATCGTTCCGCCGACTTTGGACGAAGAATTCTGCAAGCAGGTTGGCGTTAAGGACGAAGCTGAACTCAGAAGCAACCTCGCCGAAAGCCTCGCCGCTCAGAAGAACGATGCCGCTAAGAACAAGGCTATCAACGAAGCTATCGACAAGCTCATCGAAGCTAACCCGTTCGAAGTGCCGAAGGCTCGCATTTACGACCTCATCAAGTGGACGCTCAACCGCAATGCCCAGAGCGAAAAGGATGTCGTCGAACCGACCGAAGAACAGATAAACGAACTCTCTGCCGAAGCAGTCCGCGAAATCAAGAAGCACCGCATTCTCGAATTCGTTGCAACGCAGGAAAAGATCAAGCCGACGCAGGCTCTTGTTGACGCTCGTCTCCAGGATATCGCCAAGGCTTACCATGTTGAATTCGAAGGCCTCAAGGCCCACTTCCGCCAGTCTGGCCGTATCAACCAGCTGCGCGATGAACTTCGCTTCCAGATGGCAGCCGACTTCATCGTTGGCATCCGTCCGGCTGCGGAAGAAACAAAGTAATAAGAGGAATAAATGATAATCCCTACCGTCATTGAAACTACCGGGCGCGGCGAACGCGCTTATGATATCTATTCCAGACTTCTCAAGGAACGTATCATCTTTTTGGGCACGCCGATTAACGACGAAGTGGCGAACAACGTCATGGCCCAGTTGATTTTCCTTGAATACGAGAATCCGGAAAAGGATATTACGCTGTACATAAACAGCCCGGGCGGTTACGTGTCGGCGGGTCTTGCCATTTACGATACCATGCAGCATGTGCGCCCGAATATCGCGACCATCTGCATCGGTAGTTGTGCTTCGATGGCTGCCGTGCTCCTTGCTGCAGGGACCAAGGGCAAGCGTTACGCTCTGCCGCATTCCCGCATCATGTTGCACCAGCCGTCGGGTGCCGCTACTGGCCAATCTACGGATATTCAAATTACGGCGAAGGAAATTCTGCGCACCAAGGACACGCTTGCTGAAATCGTGGCTAAGCACACGGGCAAGGCTATTGAAGAAGTGCGCGAGAAGACCGACCGCGACTTTTATATGAGCCCGGAAGAGGCTAAGGCATTTGGCGTCATTGACGACGTTTTTGTGCCGCGTAAAGAGGGAGTTTAGTTTTAATGTATCGTAGCGGGAAAAACCACCCGTCGGTGAGTTGTAGCTTTTGCGGAAAGCCGGCGGAACAGGTTGAAAAGATGATTACCGGTGCCGGTGTGCATATTTGCAGCGACTGCATTCGCATGTGCAACCGTATATTGGAAGAAGACTTGGCCCGTACGAAACAGGAAAAGGAAGCTAAGGAAATTTCGACGAAGCCGCTTCCGCTCCCGACCGAAATCAAGGCCCACCTCGACGATTTTGTCATTGGGCAGGACCGCGCGAAGATGGCGCTTTCGGTGGCTGTTTACAACCATTACAAGCGACTCCGCTACAAGCAGACGCATAATACCAAGGACGATGTCGATGTCGAAAAGTCGAACTTGCTCTTGGTGGGCCCGACGGGCTCGGGAAAGACTCTCTTGGCGCAGACGATGGCTCGCTTTTTGGACGTGCCGTTCACCATTGCCGATGCTACCGTTTTGACTGAAGCTGGCTACGTGGGCGAAGACGTCGACAGCATCATCGTGCGTTTGTTGCAGGCTGCCGACTACGACGTGGCGAAGGCCGAACGCGGCATTATCTTTATCGACGAAATCGACAAGATTGCCCGCAAGACGGCGAACCCCTCCATTACCCGCGACGTGAGCGGTGAAGGCGTTCAGCAGGGCCTCCTCAAACTCTTGGAAGGTACGGTTGCTTCTGTTCCGCCTAAAGGCGGACGCAAGCACCCCGAGCAGCCGCTTGTGCAGGTGAACACGAAGAATATCTTGTTCATTTGCGGTGGCGCGTTCGAAACGCTCGACAAGATTATCTCGCAGCGCGTGAACCAAGGCGGCATGGGCTTTGGCGCCGATATCCGCAGCGCGAACGACTACAGCTTGAGCGAACTATTTAAGCAGCTTGAACCGGAAGACCTCATCAAGTTCGGCCTTATCCCAGAAATCGTGGGACGTTTGCCGATTGCTGTCGCTCTTGAAGAGCTCGACGAAGCTGCTCTTTTAAACATTTTGACGCAACCCAAGAACGCCCTCGTCAAGCAGTATAAGAGCTTGTTTGCAATGGACGGCATCAAGCTTGATTTTGAAGACGAAGCCCTCAAGGAAATTGTCCGCGAAACGATGACCCGCAAGACGGGCGCGCGTGGACTTCGCTCCGTGATGGAAAGGGTTTTGCAGCAGGCAATGTTCATGATGCCAGGTTCTGGCGAAAAGAAGATGACTTTGACGGCTGATATGGTCAAGGGAAGCCTCTATTCGAAGAAAGCATCTTGCTAATTTTACAACATGGCTTTTGACTTTAATAAAACGTACCCGTTGCTCCCGCTGAGGGATGCAGTTGTTTTTCCGTTTACGACAAGGCGCATTTTGGTGGGCCGCGAAATGTCGTTACGCGCTTTGGAATATGCCGAAAACCACAACAACGAGATTATTCTTGTAGCCCAGAAAAATGTGGAGCAGGAATCGCTCGACAATCCGATGCTCGACCTTTATACGGTGGGCGTGATTGCGCGCGTGGCGAATGTGACTCCGTTCCCGAACGGTTGCGTGAAGGTTGTGCTTGAAGGGGATACGATTGTCGATCTCCGTTCGATTATTTTGCGCGACAACTTTTTGCAGGTGACTGTATCGCCGAGGGAACGCTCTGTAAAGCCCGAAGACAAGTGCGCCAAGTTTGAAGATGTGCTGAACGTGTTCCGCGAATATGCGATGCACAGGAATATCGCCGAGGGCATGGTCGAAGCTCTGTTTACGATGGACAGCCATGTCAATGCTTTTTACGGGATGATTCCGTTCTTGTACGTTTCGCTTTCCGAGAAGCAAGCGCTTTTGGAAGAAGAGACGATTGACGGGCTTGCAGACCGCTTGATTAGCCTGATGCAGCTTGCTCACGACAACGAGAATGTGCTTATTCGCGTGCAGCAGAATGTGCGCCAGAAGATGGCCCAGCAGCAAAAGGAATGGTTCATCTCGGAACAGATTCGCCAGCTGCAGGACGAGCTTGACGGCGATAACGGCGGTTCTTCGGAACCCGACCAGCTGCTCAAGAAAATCAAGGCGAAGAAGTTTAGCCAAGCGATTGAAGAAAAGCTCGAAGAAGAAATTGGCCGCATGCGCATGATGCAGCCGACGTCCCCGGAATATGCGGTGAGCCGCAATTATGTGGACTGGTTCCTTGCCATGCCTTATGGCGTTTATACCGACACCGTTCTGAACATGAAGAAGGTGAAGTCGGAACTTGATTCCAAACATTTTGGTTTGGACAAAGTCAAGGAACGCATCATGGAATACGTCGCAGTGCTTAAGCTTACTGGGACGGAACGCCGCGCTCCGATTCTTTGCCTTGTGGGCCCTCCGGGCGTTGGCAAGACGACGCTTGTGGAATCGATTGCTACAGCCATGCAGCGAAACTTTGTGCGTATTACGCTTGGCGGCGTGCGTGACGAAGCCGAAATTCGCGGACATCGCCGCACGTATATCGGTGCCATGCCGGGTCGATTCATTCATGCACTCCGCCGTGCAAAGTGCATGAACCCTGTTATTTTGCTCGACGAAATTGACAAGATGGCGAGCGACTTTAGAGGCGACCCTGCGAGCGCCATGCTCGAAGTTTTGGATCCCGAGCAGAACCACGATTTTACCGACCACTTTATGGAAGTGGGGCTTGACTTGAGCCGTGTGCTGTTTATAGCGACGGCGAACAACGAAAGCGAAATCCCCGAAGCGCTCCGCGACCGTTTGGAAATTGTACGCTTGCCGGGCTACTACCCGCACGAAAAGTTGCAGATTGCAAGCAAGTATTTGCTCCCGCGTATTTGCGAACGCACTGGCGTGAAGCTTGGCGAACAAGTCAGCTTTGATGACGAAGTGATTTCGTATGTGATGCGTGGCTGGACCCGCGAAGCTGGCGTGCGCGAATTGGAACGTACGCTCGAAAATGCTGTGCGTCACCGTGCAAAAGATATCGTGATGGGCAAGAAGACGAAGCCCGAAGTCACGAAAAAGCTGCTCCAAGATTACCTTGGCGCTCCGAGATTTTTGGACAACCAGTTGCCGGAACCGGGCCGTCCGGGCGTGGTGACGGGCCTTGCTTGGACAAGCGTCGGTGGCGAAATTCTGCCCATCGAATGCATGCTCTTGAGCGGCAAGGGACAGCTGATTTTGACGGGAAAGCTTGGCGACGTGATGAAGGAATCGGCGCAGATTGCTGTTTCGCTTGTTCGTGAACGCTTGCATCGCTTTGGCATCGATCCCGCAATTGTGAAAAAGACCGATATCCACATCCATGTGCCGGAAGGCGCTGTGCCGAAGGATGGCCCCTCTGCAGGTATCGCGCTCACGCTCTGCCTCTTGAGTGCGTTTACGAAGCAGCCGATTGCACCGGATATCGCGTTTACGGGCGAAGTGAGCCTCACGGGCGCCTGCCTCCCGATTGGTGGGCTTAACGAGAAGGCGCTTGCCGCGCTCGCCGCTGGCGTGAAGACGCTCCGCTTGCCCGAAGGCAACAAGAAGGATGTCGCGGAACTCCCGGAACCGGCAAAGAAAGGCCTCAAGATTTACACGCACAAGCACATCGACGAAATCGTGAAGATTTTGTTCAAAGACGTGAAAGTGGCGAAGCCGGATGTGGCTAAGACGAAAGATGGTTCGGCAAGCTCGCCAACCGGTGATAAGGTCGCTGAACCCGCCGAAGCGAAAAAAAGCACAGCCACGAAACCTGCGAAAAAGGTCGCGAAGAAAACCGCCGCGAAAAAGTAGTCGCAAATCTTAAAGAAAATTGACCAAAGGACCGTAGCTAAGCTGCGGTCTTTTTTTGTATTGCAAAAGAAGTGCTTTACTTGTGAAGGCGCATTGTGCAGAAAAAATTTTACTCTTCTTGCAATGCGTTAAATTGTATATTAACGGTATAAGGAGGAAATTATGAAATTTGTTAGAAGCTATTGCGTGCTTTTGGCTCTTGCCCTTTTGGCGACTTTTGCTTGGGCTGATGATTCCGAAATTATTCATTGGAAAGAGCGCGGCGTGGCGATTGATGTTCTTCCCTATGACGCTTCCGATTCTGCTGAAACACTCAATGGACGATTTTGGATATTTATGAATGGCACGCTATCTGTTGAAGAACTGAACGCAATGGAAAGCATGGAGCTTGAACTTTTAGAGACCTCGCGTTATCAAGGTCGCTCTTTGTATTTGATTAAGGCTTCGACACCGATTAGTAAGAAAACGCTGAAATCTACGCTTTTGGGATTTTATAACGCGATTGCTGCGAACGATACGACTCCTCTTGTCGTGAATCCCGATGATTTATACGATTATGTTTGCACTTGCGATGAAAAAGGAGTTTGTTCGTATGCAAAGCGGGAATTAACAGTGCTTGATATGAGGATTTATTGCTGGCCTGATTTGACGAACGACGAATGTAAAAATGTTGTTCGTAGCTGTGGCGGGGATAGCGCTTTTAGCGACTTTTCTGTGATATTAGCACAGGTTCACAGGGATTCGCTGCATTGCTTGGAAAAGCATAAAGACGTGTGGGAGCTTTCAGTCCGACGAGAAGAGGGGCTAGATGATATGTCGAATGGAAGCCAAGATGGTTGCGGCAATAATTTTAGGATAAAATTGCAAACGATAAATCGCCAAACTGCCGCCCCAAAGAATTCCTGCTCGTATAAAATCAATGGTGCACGTGCTAGCAAAGGGTCTTCGAACGTGATTGTTAAAGACGGGTTGCCTGAGATACAAATGAAGTGGGGATGGTGAGTTATTGTCGTTTTAACCATTCTTTAAAGAATGGATTGGAAAATTTGTAGCAGCCGTTGTTCTGATAGAGAATGTCTAGGTTTACCAATCGTAGTATCGCTTTTCGGATTGAGCTTGCATTGCTTATTTTGCTTGCTTTTATAAATTCAGCAGAGAACGGATTTTCGCCGCCTAAATTGGCGATGCTTTTTAAGACTATTAATTGCTGCTTTGTCAGTTGCGATAGAATTGGAGTGTAGGATTTTGATTCGCGTGCAAAAACTAATTCTATTGCGTCTGAAATATCGTTCTCGTTGATTTCTTTTTTGTCGCTAGTTACGCTCCATAGTGCGTCGCATAACTCTTGAACGTCTCCAGAAACATTTCCAGATAACTCAATTACTTTTTTGATTGTTTGATCATCGATTTTTCTGTTTCCCGATTTAAAACGATCTTTTAAAAACGGGATAAAGTCTTCGTCGTCTATTTTGCCAATGTCGAATAGCGCTGCGGATTTATAGAACGGGCTGCGGGAATTTGAAAAAAGTTCAGTCATGGAATTTCTGACGCTTCCCATGAAAATGTATGGAACTTTAGGCTGAAATTGAATTTTTCCACGGAGCAGGGCGAGGAGGCTGTTTGCGTTGTCTAAGTACAACATATCTTGAAATTCGTCGAAAACAACGCAGATATTTTTCTTTTGAGAGAGTTTTTCTATGGCATCGAGGATTGTTTCGATGGAGTCGGACTGCGATGTTGCGGATATATCGACGGATAGAGTTGGGTTCGCTGTCATGGGGTCGAATGATAATGTCGGGCGAATCTTCTTTAGCAAGTCAATCAACGAAGTGAGGAATGTTTTTCGCTTGTCTAATGATATAATTGCAGAGGTCGTTCTACGGCAAAAATCGTCCAAAGTTCGAATTCCGAGCAAGTCGATGTACAGTAGTTTGAACTTGCTCATGTTGCGGACTGTTTGACATACGAGGGATGTTTTTCCCATTCGGCGTTCGCCTTGGACAACGATGTTTTGACCGGATGCGATTAAGCGGCTTAGTTCTTTTTCAAGTGCTGGGCGCGGACAAAAGTATTCCCCTTCGACAACGCAGCCGTATTTAAATGGATTCATAGAACTTACCTCGTTTTTATACTATATAGTATAATTTATTTAGGCAGAGAAGTCAATAGAGTAAATTGAAAAATTATACCATTTGGTATAATACTAAATGGTATAAAATTTTAAGGTGATGCTAATGCTGGATGTTGTTGTGTTTGCTTTGCAGATTGCTGGCACTTTTACTATTTTTTACACGGATTAACAGGAAATTTAACCTTAAAGTGCCGTAGGCGCGACCTCATAGCTCAAAGGTCGCGCAAGCGACCGACCTCAATGCTCTATGGAATTTACTCTTGATGAAATGCGCGAGCACCTTGCAGCTCTCGAAGCAAGGATTGATGAAGCCTGCAAGATTGCGGGCCGCAGCCGTGAATCCGTGAAGCTCGTTTGGGTGAGCAAGTTCCACCCGGCAGAAGCGGTGGTAAATGCCATTAGCCTTGGCGCGACGGACTTTGGCGAGAACCGCGTGCAAGAGGCTGAACTCAA
>CAMZGI010000067.1 GCA_947306305.1 uncultured Fibrobacter sp. | reverse complement strand
GGGGCGGATTCGAGCAAGTTCGCTGAGCCGGAAGCTCAGGCGGAGATGGCGGATCAGGTCCGCCATGACGCTGTGGATTCTAATGGGAAAAATATGGATTCCCTCCCTACGGTCGAGAATGACTCCGCAAAAAAAGACGAAAATGTCGATGCGCTCCTTGCTGCGGCTGGCGGCGCAAACTCCAAAATGACCGAACTCAAAAAAGTCGTGGTGCAGTTGCGTCGTCGCCCTAAGCGCAAACCGGGCGAATCCGTGGTGTCGGCGAAGTCCATCAAGCGTATGCCGGGCCTTGCCGAAGCTGATGTCATCAGGAGCATCCAAGCACTCCCGGGCGTTGTAGCAAGCTCCGACTTTAGCTCCAAAATTTATGTGCGTGGCGGCGCTGCCGACCAGAACTTGTTCCTGTTCGATAACGCTGTCGTCTATTCTCCAGTGCATTTCTTTGGGCTTTTCAGCACGTTCCTCGTCGAAGGCATTGACGATGTGCAATTTTACAAGAGTGGCTTCCCGGCTCAATATGGCAATCGCTTGAGTTCCGTGCTCAAGATGGATGGCCGTGCGGGCGGTCAGGATTCTGTGGAAGAATGGTTCAGCAAGACGAGCGTCAAGATTAGCACGTTTGCAGCGCAACTCCATACCGAAGGCCATAAGGGGCCAGCCCGTTGGGTGCTCGCAGGACGCACGACTTATATCGGCTACATTCTCGATTTGTGCAACGCGATTGGGCTTTTGGATCTCGACCTCGATTATGAATTTACGGATTTGCAGGGAACGTTCATGTACGACTTCTCTAAAGATACCCGTCTCAAGTTGAGCTATTACATTGGCAAAGACCGTCTAAAATTTGACCCGCTGTACATGGACTGGGGCAATGTCGCGATTCCGCTCGGATTCTACCACCGCATCAATGGCGACTGGGATTACAATGCGACGCTTGCTTATAGCGAATTTTACCAGACGATGAAAGTCAGCGACCTCATGTCCATTGAAATGTACCTTTACACATTTGCTGGCAAACAATGGCTCAACTATCGCGGCATTGATAACCACACGGTTACGCTAGGCTACGAGCTGGAATACGATTACGAACGTTACAAAGAAGCGATGGCTTCGATAAGCTTGATGGACAAACAGACTGCGTTCCATCATGTCGCTTACGTGCAAGATGCATGGAAAATTAATCCTGATTATTTGCTGCAATACGGTTTGCGTTTCAATTACCAGAGTGCAGCTAAACATTTTGGCGTAGAACCACGTGCGTCACTGACTGTGAATCTCGATTATTCCAAGACGCTTGAATTTTATGGCGGTTACTATTTGCAGTACTTGAATTCGATTGTCTATACCGACCAAGAAACGCTGAACGAATTTTACTACCCGGCGACGACAACGACCAAGGGCAAACATATCAAGCCTGCATCTTCGTGGCTGTTCGCAACAGAATATAGCCATCGTGACATTTTTGACGGCTATGATTTTACGGCGGGAGTTTATTATAAAACGCAAAATAACTTGAACACGTTCAAGGCCGTTCTTGATAGTAACGAAGAAACTGCATCGAGCGATTTTGTGATAGCAGATGGCTTTGGCACGGCGGAGGGCTATTCCTTGGGCTATGAACTTTCGCTCCGCAAAGATAAAGGCTGGTGGTTTGGTGGAGTCAATTGGAGCCAAAGTATGAGCGTGGCGCGGACAAACGACGGGACCAAGGCGTATTTCCCCAGCTGGCATCAGCCTTACGCATTGAAGATGGATTTGGGCATCAACTGGAAAGGCAACGAAGACGCACTGTGGAAGCACAAGAAAAAAGGCCGCTATTTCCGTTCTTCGCTGGCGCTCAAGTATTCGTCGGGCATGCCGATTAGCGAGTACAAGGGCTATTACGTTTCGCAAGATATGGGCCACCAAAAATACACGGACGAAACGGTCGTGATTCCGGGGAGCCGCAATGCGGGCCGCCAAACGGATTACTTCCGCATCGATTTGAAAGCGGTTGACATGGGCCGCGAAGGCAAGTGGAACTTTAGTTGGACGATTATCAACTTGACCAATCACGAAAACATGTTCTATACCTTCTACGATACGAGCAAGACTCCTCCGAAAAAGACTTCAGTTTCTCAGTTCCCCTTTTTACCGATTATGTTGAATTATGAATACTATTTTTAAAGTGATTAGTGGTTGGTGGTTGGTGGTTAGGTCAAGACGAGCGACGCGGGTGTCCAAAGGCGAGAGAGGAGATTCCCGATTTCGCGGGAATGACAATGCTATACAAAATTGTTTTCAAGGCGAAGCGATTGTCCAAAGACGAGAGTGTGTCATCCTGAGCGAAGTCGAAGGATTGTATAAGCGATTCCTCTCGTCTCTCGTCTGGATTCTCTCCTCTGTAATCCTCGCGGCTTGCGATTTCCATGGGCCGTGGGAATACTATCCCGACGAACGCGAAGTTTATACGGGCATCTACACTTACGGCTACATCGTCGCTGATGAAAGGCCGGAAGTTTGCTTTTCGAAAGTCTATGAACTCGAAGAAACGTCGGCAGAACACTTTGCGTTTTATAAGTCCGCAAATGTGACTTTGTCTGGTCGTTTTGGCGGTGAAATTGGCAAAGGTGAAGAACGAACTGTTTCGCTTACTCCATATACCAACAATCCGGGATGTTTTTATTCGCCGAACTCTGGGTATTTTGTTAGTGATTCTGGTGTTGGCGCTTATTATTCCGTTGGTTATTCCTTTAGCGGTATGCAAAAATTTGCTTTTACGGGCATCGAAGGCGAAACTTACACGCTCGAAGCGACATTTAAATGGGATAGTGCTGGGCACGATGTTCAATCGACATACAGGGCGACCGCGACTATTCCAAATGCTGTGAAAATCAAGGGATTCAATATTCCCAAGCAAGACGGAAGTTTTGAATGGGTAGAATATTATAATGGCAAAACTATAGAAATGGATTTTTTGGAATACCCGATGGACATGGAGTTTGTGAGGGTCGCTTTAGACTACGACCATTCTGTCCGTGGCGTTTTATCCATAATGAATTACAGTTCCAAGAACGGAGAATCAAAGAATACGACCATCAATAAAATGTTCGAAGGCGTTACGAATGAAGATGATAAGGGCTACCGTGGAATTGCAATGCACGATGCTTTAGAAACGCAGTTGAATCTTGGATATGCCGCCAATTACACAATAGGTGGTATCAAAAATTTGGATACGCTCCACTTGACGAACATGATGCTCCCTTTGGGCGAGTTTTCTGTGGATATGTATGCGACAGATGATGCTTACATCGACTATGTAGATAAGGTAAAACAGTCGGTTTCGGACTCTCGTGTTATTCCTGTATCGAATATCGAAAACGGAATGGGCGTATTTTCGGGAATGGCTCGTACAAGGGTGTACATGGATGTGCATTATTCGGAAGGGTCTTGGGTGTCTTTGGGACATATCGCCGATAGGCATTGCTTGAACGAAGAAGGCGATAATTCTGATAGCTGGGATTCCAAGGGATGCAGGCTGTATTTAGATATTTATTGTTCCGGGGATGGACCTTCGAGCGATTTGGCAAGAGATAACAAAAACGCTTATCGTTATTATTCAAGAGGTCGCTATTTAGAAATAGACGAAGCGTGCTATCCGTCGGACGTGAAGGCGGCGATGATGCAAGCAAACGAAGACGGATGGGAAATCGAAAAATGGAGCGTGTATTTGCCGGATACAATTAGCGCAGAGCAAAAGTCGAAGGCTTATGCGGATGGTTTAAAACGCTACTGCGTGGCGAGCAACTTTGTAAACAATAAGCTTGCAAATTGCAATTCGCTTAAAGCAGAATGCCTCGACAGTCCCGAAAAGACCAACTGCAAGGAATATTTATGGCAATGGTGTGCCGACCGCGATTGGGATTATAACGAATATCCGCAATGCGGGCCTGCGATGGTGAGCCGTTATTTAGTGGAAAATATTAAATCGTCCATTTGGGAAAAAGAAGTCAAAAAATGGTGCGAAGATTCGTGCAATGAAGAATATGCGCTTTGCGAAGAATTAGGTTACAAACATGAAAACGGTAAGGTGTGTATTGAGCCTATGACACTTGTGATAGGAGGAACTAATGTTGTATATTAAAGGGGTTCATTTGAAAGAAAATTAATTTTTTGGTGACAAATTTTAATAGCTTAGGTGTTACATAGGTGAATATGAAAAAGAAACTTATTTTTATTTTGATGACGGCCATTTTGGCTGTGAATGCTTTTGCGGATTACGAGTCCGAAATTCGTGACTTGAAACTGCAAAAAGAGAAGTTGAATTCCGAAATTAAGACGCTGAATACGAAAATTTTGGCGACGGATTCGATGCTACGTGCAGATGTATCGCGTCGAAAGGTTTTGGAACAACGTTACAAGGCGGATTCGGAACGCCGCTTGGCGGAAATTGATAGCTTGAATGCGAAAATCCGTAAGGTGGCTGCAAGCCTCCAGCAAGAACGTGGCAAGCAAGCCCGTGCGAAGAATCGCAGCGAAAATGTGGCTGCAAAACGCCGTGCATTGCGTGACGAGCTGGCGAAAATCAGCAAGACATTGGAATCGCAAATTGCGCAGACGCTCCCGTGGGAACGCGAAAGCAGGCTGGAACGAGCAAGGTCGCTCACTCGTGAAATCGAAAGCGGCAATGCGACTGAAGAAGAAGCATTTTCTCGCTTGAAGTCCTTGCTTGGCGAAGAAATCAAGTTTGGCGACGAAGTCTCGATTGTCAATAGTCCCTTGACTCGCAAGGATGGCGAAATTGTGAACGCGTCGATTTTACGCATTGGGAACCAGTGGATGGTTTATGTCGATGAAAACGGGGTGCAGTACGGTCGCCTTGAACGCAAAATTGAAAACGGCAAAGTCGTTTATGAATGGAATGAAAATTTGAATTTGGAGGAGCGTGCTGCAGTGAAGTTGGCTGTTGAAGTGAAGCAGGCGAAAAAGCCGCCTCAGATTGTGAATTTGCCTGTAAGCCTTTCTGTTGTGGGAGGGGGTGAAAGATGAGAGATTATAGACGAGAGACTAGAGACGAGAGAGAATGTGTCATCCTGAGCGAAGTCGAAGGATCTCAAAATGGAATGTCATCCTGGAGCGGAGCGATAGGATCCAGAAACTGTGTCATCCTGAGCGAAGCACGTAGTGCGAAGTCGAAGGATCCCAAAAGCTTTGCGATTCTTGTCTCCATCATCCTTATGCTTTCCTCCTCCGCATTCGCGTGGCCGTGGTCCAAAAGCGATACAAAGCCCGCCGAGGATGCAGCTCGAATCAAGGATTCCTTGTTGCAAGTCCAAGTGCATAATTTGCAGCGTGAAGTCGAATCGCTTACCCGTATCCGCATGCAAAAAGCGGACTCCCTCGAAAAACTCGATGCAAAGCATTGGAGCAACCGTTATGCCGAATCGCAGATGACGGAAGAACACCAGAACGCAACGCGTGAACTCGATGGCCGTTATTCCAAGCTTTCGACCGATCTTGGCCGCATCACCGAAGAAGCGATGTCGAGCAAGAATATTACCGAAGAAGCTGAAGAAAAATCTAAGGGCGAAGAAATTGCGTTTGATGCACTCAATACGCAAATCAAGCTCTCGATTGAAAAGACGCTTGGCGATGTCGCTGGCGATTATCCTGTCGGAATGAACAATCGGTTGCTGCGTCTAAAACAGGCGAGTAACGAAGCCGAAAAGGAAACGCCGAATACGATTGCTGCGTTGCAGGGCTTTATGGACGATTTGCTGAAACGCCATGAAGTCACTTATACGCAATCTTTTGGTGCCGAGGTTTCGCAGGTGGGCTCCCGCCCCGATGTGAATGTGACCCGCATGCGCTTGGGAACGGTTTTCCTCGGCGAAGTGGCAAATGACAATGGCGATGTGCAAGCGTTGATGCGTTCGGGCTCCTTGCAAGGTAAGGTCTTTGAATGGAATGCAAATCTCCCTACTGAAATTAAGACGAACATCAAGCAAGCTTTGAATCAGGCTGGTTCTAGCAATGCTACGAATCTCGTCAATGTTCCTTTGGACGTATTGCAGAACAAGGCAATTAAGAATTCTATTAGCGATGTCAAGGAACTCACTTGGACGGAAGAATTCAAGGCGTTCTTCAAGAAGGGCGGAATTGTGATGTATCCGCTTGCACTGGTGGCGATTATTGCTCTTCTCCTTTTCCTCGAACGTTTCTTGGTGCTCACTTACCGCGGTCATCTTGGCCGTCGCTTTACCAAGAAGATGAATGCACTTGTGGAAGAGAAAAAGTACGAGGATGCCGCAAACCTTTGCCTCAAAAAAGAAACGAGCCTTGCGATGGTGCTTTTTGCAGTGCTCAACAAAGCAAAGGATACGCGTGAAAATGCAGAACGCTCGCTGCAAGAATCGTTGCTCCGCGAACAGCCGAAACTTGAACGCCGCATGGGCCTTTTGGCTGCGATGGGGACGATCGCTCCGCTGCTTGGTCTCTTGGGCACGGTGACGGGTATTATCACGCTCTTTACCGTGATTACCGAAGTGGGTACAAACGATGCTCGCGTGCTTGCTGGCGGTATTTCCGAAGCTCTTGTAACGACGGAAATGGGTCTTGTGATTGCAATCCCGGTGATGATTTTGCACGGACTCTTGAGTGAAAAAATCGAAAAGATTACCAGCGAACTTTATGTGCAAAGTACCTCGCTTATGAACAAAATCTTCGGGAAGGAATCTAAGTGAAAAACGTCATTGGCAAAGCGCATGACTGGTGCACCTCGGTCATAGCCATACGAGTATGGCTGCGATTCTCGGCTGTTACGTCATTGCGAGCCAACGGCGAAGCAATCTCAGCAGAATGATTTATGACTGATTTTCATTACATATTCGTAGAGTCGCTGCGAAACACATACGAAGCTGGCGGGGTGGTGATGCTCCCCATTCTGCTCGCGGGTGTCGTCGGATTCTATTTCCTTTTTGCGAGCTGGCTTCGCATTGGTGGCGACTTCTTTAGGCGTAACATCGATGATGTCGTGAAGCGAATGCAACAGGATTTGAATGACGATGTCTCGGGTGAAATGGTGGCGTTGAAACGCTTGCGTAAACGTGGCGGATTCCTTTCGCGTGAACTTTCTTATGCTATCGAAATTGCACAAAAAGATTTGGCGAGTTTCCGTGACTATATGCAAGTCCGCATGATGAAAAGCGTACGTTACATGGAACAGGGAAGTCATGTGATTATGGTGATGGCGTCAGCCGCTCCGCTCTTGGGCTTGCTTGGAACGGTGACGGGTATGGTCTCGACCTTCGAAGTGATTACGTTGTACGGCAACCAGAACCCGGTGCTGATGGCGGATGGCATTTCGGAAGCATTGATTTCTACGCAGAGCGGACTTTTGGTGGCTTTCCCGCTTACGCTTTTAAAACAGCGTTTGGACGAACGCATCGAAATTTTGAAGCAAGAAATGGAACTTGGCGCAACTGTGATTGACAACTATTTTGTGGCGAAAGGGTGATTTATGGAATTTAATTTACCGAGAAGAAAGCAAAAAGATATGGGCATTGAGATGGGCCCGCTGATGGACATCGTGTTCATCCTCCTCATCTTCTTTGTGGTGACATCTTCGTTTACGCGCGAGACGGGCGTGGATGTTACAAAGCCGCAAGCACAGTCGGCAAGCCAACTCGAAAAAGAAAACTTGCTCATTGCGATTACACGTGAAGGGACGATCCATATTAACGAACGTCAAGTTGATTTGGCGAGCTTGCAAGATATCTTGAAGCAATCGCTTGCGAAAACGCCTGACCGCGAAGCGGTCGTGATTGCGGATAAAGGCTCTGAAACGGGAGTTCTCGTCCAAGTGATAGATGTGTGCAATTTGGCTGGAGTGAAAAAAGTCTCCATCGCCGCACAAGCGGAGTGATGGATTGACGAAAGAACGGCTCTGCGAGCCTACAGACGAGAGACGAAAGAAGATGATGCGTCATCCTGGAGCGTAGCGATAGGGGAAGTGAAGAATCTAGAGCAAAGAAAAGTTGAAAATAAAATGTGGAAATTGATTAAAAGAAATTTAAAGCGTTTTGCCATTCTGATTGCAGCGATTCTCGTGAGCATGGTTCTCGTGTTTTCCGTGACGATGGCGAACTTGTTCTTGAACGGCAAGGTCTTTCATGAACGAAAATTCGTCAAGACTGAAATTGCAGTAAAGAAAATCGAAGAAGTCGAAAAGAAAGTCGAGAAAAAGCACACGGCCCGCAAGCCGAATCGCCAAAAGTCGAATTCTCGCTCGCCCAAGGCGGGTCCGCGTTTTGCGATGAATCTTGGTGCGGTTTCGGGAACGACAGGTGCCACCATCAGTGAAGAACTTGTAGCTGATTTCCGTGGCGGTGCGGTATCGACTGGAAAAGGCGATGTCGATAAAAAGCCCGAAAATCGTTCCATGGCGAATTTTCAGGTACCGCCGCAAATTCGCGACCGCGAAATTGATGCGGTGCTTCGCTTGAGTTTTTGCGTTGACGTTGGTGGACGAGCTTACGACATCAAGGTGATTGAGGAATCGCCTCCAGGTATTGGGCTTGCTCAAGCCGGTAAGGACGCCGTCGCTCGAATGACATTTGTCCCCGCCGAAAAAAACGGCAAAGCCGTCGCCTTCTGCGGAATGGAACAACCCTTCGAAGTGAAATTTAGGGATTAGACGAAAGAACGCTCGCAAGCGAGCTACAGACGAGAGACGAAAGATGTTGAAATTAATAGGAATTTACACGGTGTGTCATCCTGAGCGGAGTGAAACGGAGTCGAAGGATCTAATGAGGAAAACGTCATTGCGAGGAGCAACGCGACGAAGCAATCTATAATGGTATTGGTATGAAATTTGCAAATTTGAAAAAACTTTTTCTCATCTTTTTGCTTGCTTCCATCTCTTTCGCTTCCCAGTCCTCCTTTGACTTGATGGAACGCGCGAACGCCCTTTATCGCGATGGAAAATTCAAGCAAGCTGTTATGTTGTATCGCAAGGCTCAGTCTCGCGGAGCTGACCCCGTTGCAGTCAGTTTCAACATAGCCAATAGCTTGTATCAAATGGAAAAGTATCCCGAGGCTGCAGCCGCATACCGCAAGGCGGTGGACTTTTCGGAAGGCTCCTTTGCTCCCGCACTTTTCAACATGGCGAGCGTTTATTTCCGCTTAAAGCAATACCCCGAATGCATCGCCGTTTATCATCGTGCATTAAAGCTCGATCCCGACAATATTTCAGGCTGGCTTTACTTGGGCGAAGCCTACACTAAAACAGGCGACAAAGTCGGTGCACTGCGTGCGATTGAAAACGCTTATCGTCTCGACAAGAGTGACGTGAGCATTGTTTACCAGCTAGCCGAAGCGAATATCGCGATGGATGATTTTGACCGTGCTGTAGCATTAGTTCGCGAAGGTTACATCTTGCATCCCGAAGAAGTAGATTTCTTGGTTTATCTCGGTGACGTTTATCGCTTGAACAAAAACTACGACGAAAGTGCCACTGCATACCGCGAAGCGTTAAGCGTTCGTCCAGACGATGTAGTGACTATGTACAAACTTGCAGATGTCCTTGCCGAAGATAAAAAGCCCTTTGTAGCAATGGAAGTTTTGAACAACATCTTGCAAATTAAACCCGATTTTTCGGATGCCGCGATTTTCCTCGGGAACCTCGCTTACGATTCTAAGTTCTACGACCGTGCTGAAAATGCTTATGAACTCGCTGCCAAGAACGGCAACGCCGAAGCACTCTATGGCTTTAAAAATATGGCGTATGATGCCCACGCTCAAAAACGCAATGACGAAGCCGTGCGGCTCTTGCAGCTCGCTTTGACGTATTACCCGAACGACGCTTCGCTCCAAGCTGATTTGGCTGAGATGGAACCCGCTAAGTGATGTTTGAATTAAGCTTGGTCTGCTAAGCTCTGCCAACTTTTTTCTACATTCAAAGCATTATGGCAACAATTCCAACTTTAAAAGAAAATCTCGTTATTGAAAATATTCGCCCGAACATCGAGGGCGGCCGCTTCATGCTCAAGCGTGAACCCGGCGACACCGTGACTTTGCAGGCAGACATCTTCCGCCACAGCCACGAAAAATACGATGCTGCGATTTTTTACCGCCATGTTTCCAAGAAAAAATGGGAGCAGGCTCCGATGCACTTTGTCGATAATGACCTTTGGGAAGGCTCCTTCACAGTAGGCAACATCGGCTATTATGAATACAAAATTTGTGCTTGGACCAAGGAGCCGAAGGACGTTCCGACCGAAAGCCCGGTGATGAAGCTCCGCGTTGATCCGACTTACAGCCGCGTGGGCACGTGGTACGAAATGTGGCCGAAGAGCCAGGGAACGGACCCGAAAAAGTCTGCAACTTGGAAGGATTGCGAAAAGCAACTCGACTACATTGCGGGTCTTGGTTTTGATACAGTTTATCTTGTTCCGATTCACCCGATTGGTGTCACGAACCGCAAGGGCGCAAATAACGCTCTCCATGCCAAGGTCGATAAGAAGGGAAATCCGATTGAACCGGGATGCCCGTATGCCGTGGGTAACAAGAACGGCGGCCACTACGATGTCGATCCGGAACTCGGCACGATGAAGGACTTTGAACATTTTGCAAAGGCCGCTCGCGCGAAGGGTCTCCGTCTGGCATTGGACATCGCCCTCAACTGCAGCCCGGACCATCCGTACGTGAAGTCACACCCGGAATGGTTCTACCACGAACCGGATGGCAGCATCAAGTTTGCCGAAAACCCGCCTAAAAAGTACGAAGACATTTACCCGTTCGATTACTACAACGAGAACTACAAGGAACTCTGGAAGGAAATCGAGAACATTATTTTGT
>CAMZGI010000066.1 GCA_947306305.1 uncultured Fibrobacter sp. | reverse complement strand
CGCCCCCGCCTCCTCCAGAGGCTCCCAAGGTCGAAAAAAAAATCGTTCGCAGCAAAATTATCCCGAAGGTGGTTGACAAACCCATCGAAGAAAAAACTCCGGAACCGGAGCCAGAACCGGTTGTAGAAACGGCTCCTGTGGCTGTCGCAGAGCCTGTGGTTGAGGCACCGCCGCCCCCGCCCGTGCCTGTGGTGACAGAGCCGCCCAAGCCTTCGGTTGATTCAGTGAAAATGGTGACCCGCACATACTTGCGCTCGCTCAAAAAACAGTTGGAACAGATCAAGGATTATCCTGCCACGGCTAAACGCTTGAAGCAGGAGGGCGTGGTACGTGTGAGGTTCACCATCCTTGCCGATGGCAAGATTGAACAGATTGAAGTCTCGGAATCGAGCCGCTATTCTTCGCTGGACAATAGTGCGTTAGAAGCGGTTGCAAAAATGCAAAAGTTCGATCCAATTCCAAAACTTTTAGAAAAAGAACGCTGGCGGATAGAAATTCCAATCCAGTACAAACTTAATGCAGGGAGGTCGTAATGAACTTTATTCTTGAATTTGTTAAGCAGGGTGGTTACATTGGCTACATCTTGGTGGCGATGAATTTTATCGGTTATGCCATTATCATTTGGAAGGTGATTTCGCTAATCGTGTTTAACAAAACGGTTCAGCCGCGTTTGACGGACAAGGTCATTCATCGCGTGGTGACTTGCAATACAGACCATCACATTATTACCGAAAGCATCCGCACTGAAATTGGTCTTGCTTTTTCTCCGCTCATAAAGGGTCTTACAACGGTTGAGAATATCGCTTCGATTTCTCCGATGCTTGGGCTCTTGGGTACAGTGGTGGGTATTTTCAACGCATTCACGGTGATAGCGGCTTCAGGTCTTGATGATCCATCCGCTTTCGCGACGGGTATTAAGTTTGCCCTCGTGACAACGGTCCTTGGACTTGTGGTCGCTATCCCGCACGTGCTTGCATTCAACTACTTGAACGCCCGAATGGAGCAGGAACAAGACGAAGTTGAAAATCAGGTGCTTTTGCATTTGGGAAAAATCTTGCAAGAACGCGACGCCAGAAGATCGGAAAGGGTAGAAAATGGCTAAAAGACGTCATCGCATATCGCTCGACATGACGCCGCTTATTGACTGCGTCTTTTTGCTGTTGGTGTTCTTTTTGGTGACATCAGTTTTTAAGCAAGACAAGTCTGTCCTTAAGCTGCTTTTGCCTGAGACTTCAAGCGAAGTCAAACAAGAAGTTTCCGAAGGCTTTTTTATTGAACTTTCTGAAACGGAAATTGCCGTGAATGGCGAAATTGCAACGATTGAGCTTTTGAAGAATAAAAGCGCTGCGGTGCAAAATAAGAAAGCTCCTGTCGCTTTGAAAATCGACAAGAAAACGCCTTATGAAAAGGTCGCCGAAGTCCTCGACGTTCTCCAGATGGAAAAGATTTACAACATACAATTCGTTAATGAATTGAAAAAGGAGGAGTAGGAATGTCTAAAATTCGAATCAACATCGATTTGGTGAACCAAAAATTTGAACAGTTCGCGAAATATTTGATTTCGCATCGACTCGTGTTTCTTGCGGGTCTTGTTGTTCTTTTGGTGCTGTCGGTTATCGGTGCCAAGAAAATTTATGTCGAAACCTCTTGGGACAGTTATTTTGTCGAAGGGGATCCGATGCTTGTGCAGACGGACAAGTTCAAGGAACTCTTTGGCAATGATTACTTTGTCTCAGTTCTCACGGAATGCGATGACATTTACAAGCCGGAAAATCTTCGCTTGCTTCGCAAGCTTTCCGAAGACCTTCGCGACAATCTTTCGTATTCGAACGGAACGGTTACTTCGCTCACCAATATCGAATACACGCTCGGTACTGATGAGGGCATGGAAATCACGCAAATCGTCCCAGAAGAAATTCCGACGGACGAAGCTGGCATTGCCGAAATCAAACGCCGCGTGGCTGCAAAGCCGGAATTCCTCAAGAAACTCGTGAGTGCCGATGGCAAGAACACGTTTGTCATTGTGAAACTCCGCCCATTCCCAGAAGATTCCGTGTGGAAGGCAGAGGGCAAGATTGCGCCGGATATGCAGACGGGTGCCGAAGCTTACGATATCATTCACAAGCCGGAATACGCTCCGCTCCATCCGAACGCTGGCGGCATGCCGTACATGAGTTCTGAAAAGATGAAGTTCATCAACGCCGAAATGGGCCGAGTGATGATGCTTGCGATGATTTGTGCCGTGATTGTGATGGCTCTTGTCACGCGTTCTTTGCGTGGTGTCGTTTCGCCGATTTTGAGTTCGCTTTCGGGCATTTTGATGACGTTTGGCTTGGTGGGCTATCTCGGACTTTACATGGATTCCACGAACATGATGGTTCCGCCGTTCCTCGCGTTTGCTGTTTCGATTGCGTATAACATTCACCTGTATTCGTTCTTCCGCAGAGAAATGTTGCTTCACGGAAAACGCAAGGATGCTGTTGTACACGCCGTTCGCGAAACAGGCTGGTCGCTGTTGTTCTCTGGGCTTACGACGATTGTTGCTCTTCTCTCGTTTCTCACGGTGATGCTCCGCCCAATCCGTTCTGTGGGTGTCTTGTCTGCAATTTCTGTGGGTTTTGTGCTCGCGGTTGTGCTTGTGGTTTCGCCGATTCTCCTCAGCTTTGGTAAGGATAAAAAGCCGAACCCGAAGGTTTTGCAACGTGGCGATACTCGAATGGCGTTGTTGATGGAAAGTATCGGTAAGTTTGTTCTTACGCATCGCGGTAAAATTCTCACATGTTTTACGATTGTCGCTGCGATTTCTGCTGTGGGCATGTTCAAGATGGAACCGTCTTTTGATGTGGAACGCACTATGGGCCGCAAGGTGGAATATGTCAGCAAGATTCTTGAAATGGGAGAATCTCCGCTTGGTAGCGTTTATTCGTACGACCTCGAAATTGAATTCCCGAATTCTGATGATGCAAAGAAAGTCGAGAATTTGAAAAAGTTTGATGAATATGGCAAGTACATCGAATCCATGCCGTTGAGCAAACGCCTTACTTCGATTCTCGATATTGTAAAGGATTTGAACCGCACGGTGAATGAAAATAACGAGGCGTTCTACCGCATCCCCGATACCGAAGAACAGGTGGCGCAGCTTCTGTTGCTCTACGAAAACGCAGGTGGTTCCGAATCGAATTACTGGATTGATTACGATTACCGTTACCTCCGCATGATGGTGGAAATCAGCACTTACAACTCTAACGAATTGGATAAGGAAATTGCCGCGATTACACAAAAGGGCAAGGAAATGTTCCCAGGTGCAACGGTTTCTGCAGTGGGTAATATTCCGCAGTTCACTACGATGCAGCAGTATCTTGTGAAAGGTCAAATCCGTTCGTTCGGTCTTTCCATTTTGATTGTGGCTGTGCTTTTGATGGTCGTCTTTGGCAGCCTACGTACGGGTCTTATAGGCATGATCCCGAACGTAGCTCCTGCCATTTTCGTGGGCGGTTACCTCGGTTGGATGGGACTGCCGCTTGACATGATGAGCGCAACGATTATCCCGATGGTGATTGGCCTTGCGGTGGATGATACGATTCACTTTGTGAACCACACGAACGAAGAATATGAACGCACCAAGAATTACTCCAGTGCAATTCTCCGCGTGTATCGTTCTACTGGTTCAGCGCTTGTGATGACAACATTTATCATGTGTGCAACCTTTGGCGGCTTTATGACTTCCAAATGCACCATGCTCTTCAACTTCGGATTTGTCTTGTCGATTGGTCTTGGCTCTGCGCTTTTGGCAGACTTGCTCGTGACACCGATTCTCGTCAAGAAATTCCACATCTTTGGAAAAGAACAGGTTTTAGAAAAGGAGAAATAATATGAAAAAGTCTTTCGTAGCAACTTTGTTGCTCTCGGCTTCGTTCTTGTTCGCAGCCGAACAAAACGCCCGTGATATCATGGTTAAGGTCAAGAATCGCCCCGATGGCGATACGCGTTCTTCCTCGATGGAAATGAAGCTCGTCAATAAAAACGGCGGCACGCGCGTCCGTAAGATTACTTCGTTTGCGATGGATGTAGGCGAAGATACCAAGACGATTATGTTCTTCCAGTATCCCAACGACGTGAAGGGAACGGGCTTCTTGACTGTGAATTACGATGACGTCAATAAAGAAGACGACAAGTGGCTTTACCTGCCTGCTTTGAAAAAGACTCGCCGTATCAGCGGAAAAAGCTCCAAGACCGATTACTTCATGGGTTCCGACTTTACCTATGACGATATTGGCAAACGTAACGTCGATGAAGATTCGCACAAACTCGTGCGTGAAGAATCTGCAAACGGCTTCGATTATTACGTGATTGAATCGACTCCCAAGAAAGAAGGTGAAATCTTCTCGAAAAAGCTCGTGTGGATCCGCAAGGATTGCGATGTTGTCGAAAAGGTCGAATTCTATGATAAACTCGGCAAGCTCCACCGCAAAATGATTTCGTCCGACATCAAGAAGGTCGATGGTTTCTGGACTATCGGCAAGATGGTGATGGAGAATGTGCAAACAGGTCACTCTACGGAACTTCTTTTCCTCGATCCAAAATTCAACGTGCAACTCGATTCGAAGATCTTCACAGTGAACAAACTCGAACGCGGGTTGTAATTAGTAGGCTGTAGGAAGTAATGTTCAGTGTCATCCTGAGGAACGTAGTGACGAAGGATCTAGTGCAATGAAAAAAAAGTGGTCGAAAAACTTCTCCTTGGCGAAGCTGTTGCAGCGGCTTTCCGTTGCAACGGCACTTTTCATCCTCGCTGCATTTGTAGCGACGTGTATTTGTGCAAACCGAGCCTATGCGCAGGATGAACTATCCTTGCAGATAAACGGTTTTGTCGATACGTATCACGCATTGCAATCCAGCTATCCGCACAAAGTCATGTCTTCACGGACAAGGCTACGCCTTGAAATGCGAGCCGACTACGGCGAGGCATCGCTCTATTCGAGCATGAACCTCGCTTACAATAGTCTTCTCAAAGACCAGACGGGGGCTTTCCTTCGCGAAGCGTACTTTGACTATGCAGGCAACTTCTTAGAAGTCAAGGCAGGTCGCCAAATTGTTACGTGGGGCGTTGCCGATGGCCTCCGCATCACGGATTTGATTTCGCCGATGGATTACACGGAATTCATGGCGAACGATTACGACGACATTCGCGTGCCGGTGAACGCTATCGACCTCAAAATTCCCGGCGAGCGCGTGTCTGCCGAATTTGTCTTTGTGCCTGTTCCCGAATACTTTGTGATGCCCTCTGGCGAGGACAACCCTTGGACAATGCAGTTGCCTGAACGCACTCGCATGGACTTGAGCGGAACACCAGAAAAGCGTCTCAAAAATAGCGAGTATGGCGGTCGCTTGCGTTTCTTCCTCGAAAATTTGGACTTCTCGCTGACGGCGATGCGGACGTTCAACAAGTCGCCTGTAACCGTGGCTAGCTACAATCCCAAAACGGATTCTATCTTAATCAGGGGCGTGTATAAGCCGATGAACGTTATTGGCGGAGACATGTCGATTCCAATGGGCGAGTTCGTGATTCGCGGCGAAGTGGCGGAGTATTTTGGCGAACCTATCGCTCTTGCTAATTCTACCGATTATCTTGTGCGTAACACGTTCAATGCATTGCTTGGTATTGACTGGTATGCTGGCAACAACTGGACTTTCATGGTGCAGTATATGCATAAAATCGTTTCGGATTACCGCAATGATTTAGGGATCGAAGAAAATTCGTCCATGGTCACGGCACGAATTTCAAAAGAACTTTTGAACAATACGCTTAAATTTTCGCTCTATGGCATGATCGACATTGATAACCTCGGTTATTATGTGCGTTCGGCGGCTGATTACCTGTTGAGCGACCAAATTACGCTCTCGTTCGGGGCTGATGGCTTTGGCGGTAAGCGAGGAACGTTCAAAACATACAAAAAGAATACACAAATATGGGTAAAAGGTAGGTATTTTTTCTAAACGCACTGCTTGACACTCTTGTGAAATTTGCCTAAATTTAGACTAGACTAAGTAACTTGGTTTGGTCTAAAATACTTGGTCTTGTCTAAAATTTTAACGAGTGAGTGTCATGGTAAAGCCAGTTCCTGATAGAAATCTGATTCAAATTCAGAATACCGATTTCTTTTCGCACTTTATGTTGCAAAATAAAACGGGCACGGGGCATCTTCTAACATACAACGTTTTGCCTGGACTGCAAGTCTTTTACTGCAATTTCCATTTAAAAGAGTTCAGCTTCAATTTTGAAAATCAAGGGAAAAGTCTGATTGTGATGCATTGCCACAACGGCAGTGCCGAATGGGTGAATTCCAATTCCATGTCGATGTCCATGGAAGAAAATGATTTGCTTTTGTTGGACTCTATGCCAGCAAACAAGACTTACCATTTCCCTGTTCATTGCTACCACGGAATTGCAGTCGTGTTTTCGATGGATCGTTGCAAGTCGGAACTTGTGAATATGTTCAAAGTGGTGGGTGTCGATTTTGCAGCGCTTATTCAAAAAATCCAGCCGCTCACGCTCCCGTTAAAACTCCCGTCGAGCGAACACGTGAGTCACATTTTTTCAGAGCTTTATCGCCTTCCCAAAAATATCCGCTTGCCGTATTTTAAAATCAAAGTGTTGGAATTGATGCTCTTTTTGAGCCGCCTCGATGCTGAAGCAAATTATGAATCCGCCGCGTTGATTCCAAAAGCGTATAAAGTAAAAATGGAATTGCTCCGTGAAATTCTGCGTGAAAATACCGAAGAACATTTGACGCTCGAACAGCTCTCCAAGCAAATCGAAATGAGTCCGACGCAGATGAAAAAATACTTCAAGCTCGCTTACGGCGATTCCATTTACTCTTACGTCAAAACATACCGCATGAAACTTGCGACGCAATTATTGCAAGACGAAAAAATCAGTATTGCCGATGTCGCGGGTCGTGTGGGATACGCCAATTCAAGCAAATTCGCCCAAGCGTTCAAGGAATTTACGGGGCTTTCGCCTAAGGAATACCGGAACAAAGATTAAGCTTTGTTCTGCGGGTTGTTTTTGCCTGAATTGTTGCGGTGCGGCGGCTTGCCTTCGGCAGTTTTAATCGCACGTTTGTGCTTGTACATGTTCGCGTCCGCTTTGTTGAACGTCTCTTGGATAGTCGTTTCTTTGGCTTTCTCTGCAATCGAGATGCCGTATGCAATAGAAACTTGCTTCCATGGGAACGAGGCGTTCTTGGCAAGTTCAGTGCTTTTCTTTAATTTGGCTAAAAGGCTTTCGTGATTCTTTAAATCAATGCCCGTGAGGATGACGATAAATTCATCGCCGCCTATTCTAAAGATGGGACTGTGCGTGAAAATTTGGCAAATGAGCTTGCAAGAATTTATCAGGTACGCGTTGCCGTTTTCGTGTCCGTAGGTGTCGTTGATTTCTTTGAGGTTGTTCGTGTCTAGAACGATAATGCCGTAAGAAGTGACTTCGTTGCTTACGATTCTGGATTCTAGCTCGGCGAGGTAGCTGTCGTAAGCCATTTTGTTGCGAACGCCTGTGAGCTGGTCGCGGAACGCGAGTCCCTGTATTTGCTTCATGTGCTGCTGAATATGGAACTTTGCTGCTGCAAAGCTCTTCGCCAAGTCGCCGATTTCGTCGTTTAGCTTGATGTTGAAATCTGCGTTCATGTCGCCTTTAATAACTTTCTTTGCTTCGGCGGTGAGCTTTTTGAGAGGCTTGGTGATGCTCTTGGCAAAGAATGTCGAAATGGCGGTTGTAAATGCGAGCAGAATGAAAATGAATATAAAGCTTTGCCCGATGAGCCTGTTCTTTTCTTTGTTGATTTCGGCTTGCGGCACAATACAAACTAACGACATCCCGTTGTAGAGCGGTTCCGAAATTTTGACGAAATCCTCGCTGAGCTTGAACGAAAGCCCGCTTGAAAGCGTGGGGTGGTAAGCAATAAACCCTTCGCTATCTTCCAAGTACGCGTACCCCGTATCCATAATGCGGATCTTTGCAATTTCTTTGGTCAAACGATCAAAGTCTATGTCAACCCCGGCGATGCCCATTTCTTCGTTTCCGTTAAAAATAGGGATGACGTAAGAAATCATGTAAATATCGATGTTCTTGTTGTAGTAAGGCGGGAGCCAAATGGGTTTGCCCGCTTGAATAGGAATGTAATACCAGCCGACATGTTCAATATCGTTCGAACTGTATTTAGAAATATTCGTGAGTTGGAACGGCGCAAAAGTGGAGTTGGGTTCGTCGTTTTTGACGAGGAATATTCCCGCTTCTTGATAAGTTAATTTCGGATTGAATCTAACGTAGATGCTTTTGGCGTTGACCAATGCATGAGCTGTCGATGCAACTTGATTTTTGATGTTGTCGATGTGCTTTGCTAAATGCTGCTTGTCTGTGAAAAATAGGGAGTCTTGATTTATCTGGTTGTAAATCCCCATCACAAATTCTTGCGTGTATTTTTCGACTCCGTCAAATAAGTAATTGAGCTTGCTTGCTTCGTCCCTCGCTGTCGCCTGCACGTGCTGCAAAGTGGCTCGCTGGGTCATTCGGCTAATGAATATGGTGCTGAACACGCCTAGCGTAAGCGTGCCGATCATCGTGCACGACAGCGACAAAGCTAAAATTTTTGATTGAATCGAAAATCTCATAATTACTCGTTGTCGTTGCGTTTGCAGCCGCGCTTTAGTCGCGTATCTTTAACAGCTCGTTTTCGGCGGAGAACGATTTAAGAATCTTCGAAAGCGAACTTGCAAAAATCAGAGTCGCAATAGTGATTACGACCAAAATAAGGAACGTGATGATAGAAAGATTTTGAACAAGCTTGTCGCGGTCTGCTGCAATGGACTGCTTGGGAATGGCAAATGAAAGTTTCATTCCGTTTGTGAGTTTGTTTTGAATCAGCAGCGTGCTGTCGGACAGCTTGACTTGTTCGCCTTTAGGAATGCTCGGGTGAAAAAGAACTTTGTCCGATTCGTCTGCGAGGTACGCATAGTCGTTGTTGAAAAAGTGAAGCGATGCTATCTCGTGAGTGAGGTAGTCGAAGTCGATATCGACACCCACCACGCCAATCGCCTTTTCGAACTTGTATATCGGGATGATGTACGAAATCATGTAGATGCCGATGTTCTTGTTCTGGTAAGGTTGCATCCAAATGGGCTTATTCGTCTTGATAGGAATGTAATACCAGCCGACGTGCTCGATGTCGTCAGGATTGTACTTTGAAAAATCCGTAGGTTCAGTAAAGCGGAGCTCGCGGTCGTTCGCGGTCTTAGCCATGAATATGCCGGATGTCGGGGGAGTGAGCTTCGGGTTAAAGCGCAAGTATGCGGCGACGACTTTTTCTGTATTTCCGATAGTAAGGCGGATAAGCTCGCGGCTTCTCTCGGTAAGCTCTTCGAGCTGCTTCGGGTCGGTCAGTTGCCCGATGCTGTCGAGCATGCCCGAAATGGCGATGTTCAGCGTGTTTACGTACTGTTCGACGCTTTTAAGACGGTTGTTGATTTTGACGGTCTCGATGTCGGTCAGGTTGTGCAGCTGCTTGTCGGTGTTCTCGTAAAACGCTTTATCTGTAGTGCGAAGACAAAGCCACCCAAAGGCGAGCGAGCAAATGGTTACCCCTGCAAGCACAAATAGCAAAATATTTGCCCTGTTCGCTATTCTCGGCTGATTTTTCATCATGTACCCCCCAATATTTCGATGACCTTCTTATTGTTCGTCGAACCCATGACAACAGAGACGTCGCGTTTGTGCACGTGGAAGTGCTCTGCGATTAGCTCGCAAATCGCTTCGTTCGCAGCCCCATCTACAGGCGGAGCCTTGACTTCGACCTTGTAGCTCCCGTCGGGGAGCTGCGTTACGCTTTCGCGTTTGCTGCGTGCATGAACTTTGACGTTTATTCTCATGGTGTTACGTAAGCGCATTTCCGCTGTTTTGCATCATGACAGGAGCATCGTATGCCTGCCTGTCTTGCTGGTCGTTTTCCATAGCCGAAAGCAAATCCTCTTGACTGTGGATAAGCGCGCGGCAGCGGATAAAGTAGTTTGTGCGTAGCTGGCGGAGTTGCTCAATTTCGGTGCGGAGGTTTTCGCTCTCTCGCTTGATGCTCTCGACCTCGCGCATGGCGCGTGCCTTCGCCTCGGCGATGATGATTTCTGCCTCTTTTTCTGCCGAAGCCTTGACCTCGTTAATCGTGCGTTGCATGGTGACCACCGCGTCCTGGATCGTCTTTTCGATTTGACGGTAGTAGTTCACGCGCTCTTCGGCAACTTTAAGACGCTCTGTCAAGTTCGTGCGGTCGCGGAACATGTTTTCAAACGCAGTCGCCGTGGTTTCCAAAAATGCCTTCACTTCGTCGGGATCGTAGCCGTTGAAGCCTTTCTTGTGAAAAGTCTGGTTTCTAATGTCAAGTGGGGTCAGTTCCATAAAATCCTTCTATTATATAATAGAAAGATATAAAAAAGATTAAGAGTTATTAGTTAATAGTTGCTAGTTACTAGAGATTTAGGGGCTAGAACTTAGGCATTTTGTCATTGCATTCCTCGGGGTGACCCAGGAACAAGTCCGGGGCAGGCTCAATTTCCTAACCACTAACCACTGCCTACTAATCTGCCAACCACTAATCACTGCCTACTGCCTACTTCCTACTTCCTACTAACCACTGTCTCCTAAAATTGATGTTTATAAAGTGTTAATACATTGTGCTTTAATTGAATGGTTTTTGTTTGAGTCCCGTTAGAGGCGAAAAAACGCCTATCAGATTAAATGTAACCCCTTGATAAATACGGACTTTTTACTAAATTTGAGTCTCAAAAATTCTGTTTT
>CAMZGI010000065.1 GCA_947306305.1 uncultured Fibrobacter sp. | reverse complement strand
TAGTTCGCCGGCGTATCGTTACGCTGCCATGCAAAGTTGAGCCCGCTGCTCGAATTGAGCACATGGAACTTGCGTTTGCCGCCACCGTTTGCAATAGCCGTGAGAGCAGTCTTTGCATCGCCGCCCTGTCCGCCCGGCACGCCCGGAATAGACACGCCCGGAATGAGGAACGGGATTTCGTACTTCTTTTCTTGCGACATGTAGCGCGTGATGTTTTCGAGTTCGCCCGGATTCGTAGCGCCGACAACAGCGCCAAGGTAGCCCTGGCCATTGTCCCATTCTACGATTTTATCTGCAACGGAGTAGAATGCTTCAGCCGCGTCGCGGATTTTCAAATCCTGAAAATCATGCGCGCCCTTGTTGCTCGTGCGGAGGAGCACGTAAGCGCCGTTTTCGCTATTTTCGCGAATGAACGGACCGACAGAATCAGCACCCATCCACGGAGAAACGGTCACTGCATCGGCACGGTAAACGTCGTAAGCTGCATTTGCATAAGCGGCACTAGACTTGCCAATGTCACCACGCTTTGCATCCAAAATAACAGGAATACCAGCACTTCTGTAATCGGCAATGAGCTGCTGCAAAACGAGCATCGACTGCACGCTCACGCATTCGTAGTAAGCGCTATTCGGCTTTACCACAGCGGGAGTAACATTACGCTTGAGGCAGCATTCCAAAATGTCGGAATAGAAACGCTTGATGCGGTCTTCGGGAGTCCCTTCGAGCGGGATGAGCTTGAGCACAGGGTCCATGCCCATGCAGACCGGGTTGCCGCACTTTGCAATACGCTGTTCAAGGCGATCGTAAAAGCACGTCATTACTTCAATTCCTCCTGAATCTGAGCGGCTTCGTAAGAGAGAATGCCGTGCGCGACAGCCACGTTCAAGGATTCAAGTTCGCTGCTCATCGGAATCTTCACCGTTTCGTCAGCGAGTTCAATAAAGTACGGGTTCGTGCCAGCGCCTTCGTTACCCACGAGGAACGCCATCTTGCGGAGCTTGTGCGGAGCAATTTCGCGCAGCGACTGCTTTGCATGCAAATCTGTTGCGATGATGGTGTAGCCCTTGCTGCGAAGGAAGTTAATTTGGTCAACGAGGTCCACGTCAAATTCAAACGGGACGCGGAGGAACGTGCCCGAGGAACCACGGACAACCTTCGGGTTGAACGGGCTCACGGTGCCACGGCCAAGAATCATGCCGTTAGAACCAAAGCCGAGGCTCGTGCGGAAGAGCGTGCCGAGGTTACCCGGATCTTGCACGGCATCCACGAGCGTAAGCACGCTGCGGCTCGTTTCATAAACAGGCTTCTTGCTTGCAATGTTGCAGTAAGCGATAATGCCCTGCGTCGTGATCGTAGAAGAAAGACGCTTCATCTGTTCTTCGGTGAGCACATGCAACATAATTTCGGCATCGTTGATGGCTTCGATAAGTTCCGGATTTTCAAAGCCTTCGACCATATAGACGGAGATGACGATTTCGCGGTGGTGCTTCACGAGTTCTTCGACAACGTGCACACCTTCGCCGAGGAAGCGGCCTTCGCGTTCGCGACCCTTTTCGGTCGTGCAAGCGATGAGCTTCTTGAACCAAGGCGGATTGGAAGCGGATTCGTCAACAGTTTCCACCTGAGCGGCACGTGCTTCAAGCGCTGCTTCGTCAAGGTTTTCGTCAACAGGATCCTTCTGTTCCGGGCGCTGGCGATAGACTGGGGCGTTCACCGCGCCTTCGCGACGCGGGCCACGGTCGCGGCCAAACGGCTTGTCGCCAAAGCGGCGAGGACGGCGGTCGCGGTCAAAGCGTCCGCCACCACGGCGTTCTTCACGGTTGAACGGGCGGTCTTCGCGATTGTCATCGCGGTCGCGATCGAAGCGACGCTCGCCACGGTCAAAACGGCGGTCGTCACGATCAAAGCGGCGTTCGCCGCGGTCGCGGTCAAAACGACGTTCGCCACGAGACGAGGACTTGTCACCAAAGGAACCACGGTCGTCGTCGTTACGACGAGGACGGCGTTCCGGAGCTTCGCTGACTCCAAATTTACGATCGAGCGTGATTTTTACCGTACGCTTCGGCTTGTTTTCTTCTTCACTCATAGTTTTTCCATCAACTGTTTGGCGACGGATTCCCCGTCAATTTTCAAGATCTTGTAGAGGGCGCTAATCTCGCCCTGTTCAACGAACCTGTCCGGAAGACCAAACCGGAACAGCTTCTTGTCCGTGTAGCCAAGGTCGGACAACAATTCCGCAATAGCTGAACCATAGCCACCCACAAGCGTGTTGTCTTCCAAAGTCACAATGACATTGTGGCTGTCGAACAACGAACGGTAGCATTCCTGGTCGAGCGGCTTAATAAAACGGGCATCCACAAGCGTCGGGTTGTATCCGTTTTCACGAAGCACGGAGGCTGTTTTCTTGAGTTCATTTGTCATGAAGCCAGCACCCAAAAGCAAGATGCCGGAGCCCTTCTCAAGAATATTGGGGCTCTTGTAATCAAACGGTTTTTCCGAAGGCTTGAGTTCTGCTTCAAGCGCAGTGCCTCTCGGATAGCGGATTGCCACCACGCCTTCCATATCCACTGCGGCTGTAATCATGTCGCGCAGCTCGTTTTCGTTGGAAGGAGCCATGACCGTTATTCCGGGAACCGTTCTCAAGAACGACAAATCAAAAGCGCCATGATGCGTAGGTCCGTCGGCGCCCACAAGGCCCGCGCGGTCAAGCACAAGCACCACATGCAAATTCTGCAATGCAATGTCGTGGAGAATCTGGTCGTATGCACGCTGCATAAACGACGAGTAGATTGCCACTACAGGAACAACGCCATCGCAAGCCATGCCCGCGGCAAACGTCACTGCATGCTCTTCGGCTATGCCCACGTCAATCACGCGGTCCGGGAGTTCCTTCATCACAATGTCAAGACCGCAGCCTGTCGGCATCGCAGCGGTAATGCCAATGATTCGCTTGTCCTTCTTTGCAAGATCCAAAAGCGTTTTCCCGAACACGCTCGTCAAAGACGGATTCGGAGTTCCCGGAGCAAGCGGAAGTCCGCTTTCAGGGTCGAACGCGCCGCAACCATGATACTTTGTCGGATTCTTTTCGGCTGCGTCAAAGCCACGACCCTTTTCGGTGAGCACGTGCACAAGGCACGGACCTTGCTGGTTCTTGACGCGTTCAAGAATCATGACAAGCTCGTTGATGTCGTGACCGTCGATCGGGCCAAAATAACGGATGCCCAAGTCTTCAAAAAAGCGTCCCGGCTTAACGGCGTTCTTCGCCGCATTCTCGACCTGCAAAAAGAGGTCGCGGAAACGGGAACCCAAAATGCCCGGCAAACGAGACATCAGGCGATCCAAGTCCGTACGCATCTTGTTGTAAACCGGATCCGAAATCACGCGGTTCAGATACTTGCTGAATCCGCCCACGTTCGGAGCAATACTCATCTTGTTGTCGTTCAAGATGATGGTCATGTTCTGCTTGGAGGCGCCAACGTTATTGATAGCCTCGTAAGCCATACCGCCCGTCATGGAGCCATCTCCAATGACAGCGACCACGTTGTTGTTGCGGTTAAAATGGTTGCGAGCGACCGCAAAGCCAAGAGCTGCCGAAATCGATGTCGTGGCATGCCCTGCGCCAAAGCAGTCATACACGCTTTCTTTACGCTTCAAGAATCCAGAGATGCCACCCTGCTGGCGCAAGGTATCGAACCGGTCGTAACGGCCAGTCAATAGCTTGTGCACATACGCCTGGTGACCCACGTCCCAAATGATTTTGTCATCGGGAGCGTTGTACACATAGTGAAGCGCAAGAGTAAGTTCAACAACGCCAAGGCTCGACGCAAGGTGACCACCATGCTTGGCCACCTGACCGATAATAGTTTCGCGAACCTGCGAAGCCAGGTGGTAAAGCTCGTCGATGGAGCAGTGCTTCAAGTCTTGAGGCGACTTTACGTCTTTCAGTTCCATTTATTTCACTCGGGTAATGATGTATGCCGCAATAGAACGGAGGATAGAGGTATCGCATTTAAGACCATCCAAAGCCTTGATGGATTCCTCATAAAGCTCCCTTGCACGTTCCCTAGACTTATCAAGCCCTACGATAGACGGATAGGTAGCCTTGCCCTTTTCAATGTCAGACCCGGCATCCTTACCCAGTTCTTCGGTCGTAGAGACAATGTCCAAAATATCGTCCACAATCTGGAAGGCAAGCCCGATAGAGCGTCCATAGCTGCGGACAATTTCCATATCGCTTTCGCTTGCGTCTGCAAGCATAGCGCCCACCAAGAGCGAAGCCTCGATGAGAGCTGCGGTCTTGTGGTAGTGAATGTAATCGACAATTTCGAGATTGACCGTCTTGCCTTCGCATTCGATGTCGGTCATTTCGCCACCAATCATGCCGTAAGTGCCAAGCAAGTGTGCAAGGACTTCAATAGCCTTTGCGTTGCCGGTCTTGCCCATCATTTCAAAAGCGTGGATGCAAAGGGCGTCGCCCGCCATCACGGCAGTAGATTCGCCAAACTTCTTGTGGCTCGTGAGCTTGCCACGGCGGTAGTCGTCGTTATCGACGCACGGAAGGTCGTCGTGGATAAGGCTGAACGTGTGGAGCATTTCGAGAGCGCTTGTCGCAAGCCAAATCTTGTCGCCCTTGCCGCCAAACATGTCAAAAGTGGCTTTAGCAAGCCCCGGACGCAGACGCTTGCCGCCTGCGAACATGGAGTAGCGCATAGCCTCGTGCAAACGGCACGGACGGTCCTTTACTGGGGGGAGATGTTCATCAAACTTCGCCTCGGCATCGACGGCAATGCGGGCGAGATATTCCTGAGCAATTTTTGCTTCTGATTCAATAGACTGCATGTGCACAAAGATACTTAATTCGAGGCGCACTTAAAAGGGTGTACCTCCAAAACTAGAGTTTTAAATCTTTAATTTAAGAAGTTTATCACGCGGGCGGGGCCCCAGCTCGGAGTGGATGCTTTCAGCATCAGCAATTACGGCTCAGCTATGTTTGTGCAAGCACAACCGCAGCATTCGCCTATGATGCTTTTGACGCCTGCGGCGTCAGCGGCTTCACTCGGTCATGAACGCCTACAATAGTCTACAAGGCGAAGCAAGCAGAAAACATTATGTTTTCTATTTGTGAGCCGAAGAACTGACGCTGTAAGCGTCAACTAGTCGTTCGCGACTCTCGTTTTGCACGCTACTGCGAAGAAATTACCTTGGCCGACGCTTTTTTCTCTAAACGACATCCCTATACATTATAAAATGAAAAAAATCCCGCTTATTACCAAGCAGGATTAAAAATTAATTTATTTGAAAAAACTAGGCTAATTCTAATAGTATGGTTTTTAAATCCTAGAAAAGCACGCCGTAGAGCACAATGTCGTCCAGATAGAATTCCGTTCCGTTGCGGACGAAGAAGTTCAACTGGCGGACATCGCTTTTAAGCGAGTTCCATGTCGTATAGCAGACCTTTTCGTCCTTGGAATTGTAGCACAGGTCTTCGTACTTCACGACAATACGCGTCCACTTGGAACTCAGCTTTTTCCATTCCGACGAAGCCTTGAGCGAAAGCCCAGCCACTTCGGAGATGGTATCCCAGTTTTCAAGCGACACGCGGATTTCACCCGAGCCCTTCGCATAGAACGAAATGGAATCGAGCGAAGAGAGGTTCCAGCCTTCGCTGCGGAGCAGCATGCCCGTCACAACCCAAGCGTCGTAATTGTTGTTCGCCACCAAGCTGTACTTACCATAGAACACTTTGGACTTGCGATCCTTATCCGTTTCAAACGAATGAGAAACAGCCTTCGAGCCAATGGAATCTACGTTAAAGTACCAGTTAGTCGTATCCTTTTCAAAGTCCTTGAGCACCACGGACGGGGAATCGAAATCAGCAGAGCCTTCATCGAGAACGACATCCTTGGTTACGTACAACTTATTTTTCTTACCGACAAAATAAAGCTCAAGCGTATCGTTCGACGGAAGCATCGGGAGCGAGAACGAGCCGTCGGCGTTCGTCTTCGTCATCACGTCCAAGCCATAGACACCGACCCATGCAGACGATTCGCTAGCTTGGAGCGTCACGCGGCTCATGTAATTAGACGTAGCCGTAAGCTCGACCGTATCGAGCTTGGCAATCTGCTTTGCTGAAAGCACCTTGGAATAAGCAAGTCCCGACTGCATCACCGTCAAGCGGTAATCGCCAGACTTCAGCGAATCAATCGCGAACACGCCATCCTTGTCGGCATATTCGTCAGCTTCGACAACAACGTTGTTCACACGGAGCGAGTCCGGGCGGTAGTCCGACTTGCGGATAGCAAGCGAAGCAAACGGAACAGCCTTGCCGTCTGCGACGGCGACAAACTTAATCTTCCCTTCCAGAGAATCCGGCTTGGCTGGCTGCAAGTCAATCACTTCGGAGGCGTTCGGAGTCAGCTTCAAAGACGTGTCGCTGAACTCGCGATGGTTGTCGCCACGCAAGAAGTAAATCTGCAAGGAATCGTTCGACGGCAACTGCGACAGCTGGAAGTAGCCCGTAGAATCAGAACGGACAAGTTCATCCATGCCGCGAACGCCGACCCAGACATATTCGCAACTGTCAGGAACGTCGGCATAACCGCCAAGCGTAGCCGTAGGCTCCAGCGTGATAGAGCCAATGCTCGTATCGCCCTTCGTCATGTAAAGACCTGTATGGGCAGAGCCGCCATACACAATCGTCAAGCGGTACTCGCTATCCGGCGATTCGAACGAGAAGTTTCCGAGAGAATCCGCATAGAAATCGGCATTCACAATTTCATTCGTCGCGCTGTCAACAGACGAAGTAAAATCAACACTGCGAATAGCGATTCTTGCATACGACGCCACTGCGCCATTGTCCAAGTAGGCAATGCCGTTCGTCGTTTCGCTGCCAGGACCGCCAGCAACTTTATCCGAACAGCTCCATAGCATGAGAGCTGAAATTATGCAGGCTAGCCTTTTCATTTTGACTTCTCCTGCAATTTCTTGGTAAACGCAAGCGGGAATAGCTGAACGTTCAGCTGGAACACCGTATCATCGCCGGTACCGTCCTGCGACAAGCGCAGCAAGTCCGAACGGAATTCTTTAATCTTTTCACGGATGAGCTGGATGTCGTTCATGTTGAACGTCATGGTCACGGTGCTAATATCGCGCAGAGGGGGTGCGTGACGCTCAAGCGACTCGCCCGCAAGGCGAATCGTCTCTTTCTGGAACGTCCGAACTGCCTCGGAACGCCAGTTGCCACCTGTACTCACAAAAGTGTCATTCACTTTCCAGAATCCGTCCTTTCCCTCAGAGATCATGTTCAGGTCGTGCAGCAGCTTGATAGCGTCCTTCGCTTGCTCTACCGTGATAGCCGGAGTGCAGCACTCTGCAAGACCCTCATAATCATCTTTAAAATTACAAATCCCGATTACAGAACGTATAGCGTTGTAGTACCAATGGCGGTAAAATTCAAGTTCTTTTTTGGCTAGACGCTTCAAAGGGATACCCTTGAGGGCCTGCATCTTTTCGTAATGGTTCAGAGCTTCCTGGTCGCTCTTGGCTCGACCGAAATAAACGAGTTCAGTCCAGTACGCGGATTCCTTTTCGTCCAGTTCGAAGAATTCCGCCATGGGCTTGATAAAGTTTACAGCAAGATGGATTTTACCTTGAGAAATACGGAGAAGATTCCCCGGATCGGCACCGAGTTTCATAGCCATGTATCGCCAGGATATGACAGTCTTACGCTTTTTGAAATCTTCAAAAGCATCCCTAATCCATTCGCGATAATCGGTATATTCAAAAATCGGTTTCACAGAAATTCCTTGCGTCAAACGACGTCTCGCCTCGTCTCAAGAACAACTTCCCAATTCTCATCCAACACAAGACAATGCGGGCGGTTTGAACCACTATAAAGATATGATTATACAGCTCAATAAGTTAGGGTAAAACTTTATCGTTCGTTGTGGAATTTTACAACGGAAGCCGAACCGACACCACAGGTCGCCTGCCAGGAGCACTCCTCCAAATCGGCAAAACGCGTGTCGCTGCAACGCCCGTCAAAAGCAAGCACGCCCTTCTCGTCGAGGCGGTAGCTCACTTCGTAAGAGATTTCCACTAACTTAGACTTTGTCACCACTGGGTCACGCATGACCTTCGCTGTGATGTCTATCACACAATTGTCCTTGCGCTCGTCATTTTCTGCGGCATCATCTACGGCATTCCAATGGAGCTGGATTTGCTTGAACTCATCAACTTCGGGATGTTTAGAACAAGACACCAACGAAAAAAACAAGCACCAAAAGACAGCCAACGAAAAGCATTTAAAGCATTTCATCTTGCAATCCATAAGGCATTAAAAAGGATTTCGCTTGAACGTGGCCACGGTGACGCGGTTGCGCCCGCCTTCCTTAGAAGAATACAACGCCTTGTCCGCACGGGCAATGAGGGACTTCGGATCTTCGCCAGGAACCATCTCGGTCACGCCGAAAGAGCAAGTCACCTGCTGCTGCGTAATAAGCGTCGCCGATTCAATCGCCTTGCGGAGCTTTTCGGCGAGGAACGCGGCATTCTGGATGCTCGTGTCGTCACTCAAAATCACGAACTCTTCACCACCCCAACGCACTAGGGAATCCGTATTGCGGATCATGCTCTGCACGAGCTTCGCGAGGTTCACAAGCACTTCGTCACCGACAAGGTGGCCATAAGTATCGTTCACTTCCTTGAAGTGGTCGATATCGAAAATCATGAACGAGACAGGCGTGCCTGTGCGGCTCAGCTCTTCTTGTTCGCGGAAGAGCACGCTGCTAAAGCCAGCACGGTTGAGGCAGCCCGTGAGCGGGTCTTCCTTGCTGGAGCGTTCGTATTCGCTCTTCTCAATTTCGAGAGCGCGGAGGTTCCTCTTGAGTTCTTCTTGCTTCTTCTTGTTCGCCGTGCGTTCACGGCTGTAGTCAAAGAACCTGATAATCAAAATGATAAAGAACGTAACAAACCAAAGAGCCACGAGCGTCGTCACAAGGTCCACCTGCGAAATCTTTTTTCCCTTGAAACGAAGCCCCTTGATTTCCATGCCGCCATACCCCAGCGGAGCGTTCGTTCCCGTCTGGATTTCGATAAGCGGAATGTTCGAGAGATCGACCCTCGCCTTATGCACGTTGATTTCGTTCTGGGAAACCCACCAGCCTGCCACGCGGAATTCTTGCGGGACAAACACAGCCGGGTAAGGTTCCTTCATCGGAGTAAACTCAATTTCGTTGAACTTGAGAGAGGTCTCGTCGTTCTTGCGGTAAATCAAGCTGTCGTAGCCGCGCAAGTAAAGACGGACGGAGCCTTCGTTATGGGGAGTGAGCCAGACAAAGACGCTATCATACTTGGAAAGGTCGCGGCCCCTGGTCTTTCCGTCGCCCAAGTAAATTTTAATGCCCACATACGGGTAAGCGTAGCCCTCGCGCAGTTCGTACTCGACTATCACGGAACTATCGGTGCGCACCATCGAAATTGCAGATGTACCGCCATCCACGGAGTCCGCGCTAGCCACCACGTAAGGATAGTCGCCAAGGTTCACATCCATTATATCGTTAAGAAAATGCCTATATGCCAACATGGCTATGATGGTAACCATCAAAAGCACTATAATCAGGAAGTTCATCCTGAAGATGGCATAAGCTTTTCGTGCAATTTTCGAAGACATAAAGAGATACCTTAAGGACAATCGCTGTTTTAAATATACAAAAAAGGATTTTATTGTCTCAACATTATCTCGAAAGCCATCGTCCAAGCCGAGCTATTATAGGCCTCAAAGTGTTGGCGAGTTCCTCTTGGGAATGGGTATCGGGGTGGCCATGCAAACCGACATTCGACGTAAACACATGCTTGTATTCCAAGTCCTTGTGCCCGGCGGCAATTTCGGCATCGTAGATTTCCTTGATTGTCGGGCCGAGGTCGTCATTGGGCCAGACCTTTGTAGAAACAAGCAAAAAACGAACACCCGGATGAGCCTTGCGCAGTTTGTCTAGCAAATTGGCGTACGCCTTTTTAAATTTTCTTTTGTCTGCATACGGCGGATTGCCCTGAAAATCGTTGATTCCTTCAAAAACCACGATTACCTGCGGGTGGAACTTTTCGAAATCCCAGCGTTCCGGCTTCGCGTAAGAGGTCACCGACCCCATGACAGTGTAATCATAGAGACGTTCGTAAGTCCATTCGGGCACCATGTTATCGTAATTGCGGACGAGACCGCGGCCGCTGAAAGCATTCACCTGGTAGTCGGCATTAAAGCCGCTTGCCAGCAGGTAGGCATAACTCTTGGACGCATTGGTCTTGTCGAACTCGGGGGCATCTTCGGCAGAGGAACCTTCGCAGCCATAGCCAGCGGTAAACGAATCGCCGATGAACTCGATGCGGCGGGCGGAGGGCTTGGGCGCATCGCCAAACTCCCCATCTACAGAAATGCCGTAAAACTTGATTTCGGGAACGCCGCTTTCGCTAATCTTGATGAAGCGGTACTTGTGGAACGAGCCGTCGTCCTGAACCTTGATCGCGTGTTCTTCCTTGGAATCGACTTCGAACTGGTCAATCTGCTTGCCATCGCGGTCAAGACGCCAACGGGAATGGCCTTCGACCGTGAACGTGATCTTAGAGGCCTTGGCGTTAAATGTAATAGATGCGGCTGGCGCACTGGCACGGCTAACGCCTGCGGCGTGGGACCAGCGACCGTTGAACAATAGGTTTTCCATAGTCGAGGAGGCTCCAAAAGAGGATGCGGCAAGCGCACTCAGAAGAATGAAGATACGGACAAGATTCATTTGAGGAATAATAGTAATTTAGACGAGAGACGAAAGACGAAAGAAAACGCCCTCGCTTAGCGAGGGCGTTCACAATCAATCATTTTTAT
>CAMZGI010000064.1 GCA_947306305.1 uncultured Fibrobacter sp. | reverse complement strand
CCACGTCGGAGTTGTAATCGCTCCAAGCGAGGTTTGTGCCCGAGAAGAAAATCTTTTTTCCGTTGTAATTGAAGTCTGTGCCGCTAACGGTAAGGCCCGGAGCTGCAAAAGCTGCGGTTCCGATGAGCGATGCGGCAATTAATGTCTTGAAGCTTTTCATAGAATATCCCTATTTTCCTTAAAAATAGACAAATAACGATAAAATAGGCCTATCCCGACTTTTGAGTGTTGACAAAACACTGGAAAATGTCCACACCCCCAAACATCCTAAATATCGCATTTAGAAAAATAAATTTGTGAAAAATGAAGTCAAGTGATGCTGTGAAAAAGTGCAATAAATTGAGATGAATGTAAGATATTTATGATATATTTATTTTTATAAGCTAAGAGGAGAAATATGGGATTTAATGTTCATGGTCTTGCGTTTAAACAATCCATGATGATTCTTGTTGGAATCAGCATTGTTTTTGTGGCGCTTTTTGGTGTGCTCAGTTCTCAAGTTCAGAGTCGGCTATCTACGCTGCTTACGCAAAAAAGTGAAGAAATTAGCCAAGCGAATGTCGCTATTATCGAAAAGTTATTTGATACGGGCAAGTCGTTAGGGGATGACTTGGCTCAAACGTTTGGCAATGAACCGTTGAATGGCAAAGAGCTTGATGACTTTTTAAGCCATTCGCTGTTGAATGCAAGAACGGTGTTGCCGCAGGTGCTTGCTGTTGTGGTGGCGTATGAACCGGGATTTGCGCCAAATTCAGAAAAGGATGCAGAAGTAATGAGGCTCGCCCAGTATTCCGAAAAGGGCGTAGTGCTTTTGGATGGCAAAAATTATCAGAAAAAAAATTGGTATGCGAGCACTAAAAAAGAGCAACGCGGAATTTGGCAGGAACCGTTTATTGGCGACTTTATAAAAGAACCGATTGCCATTTATACGGTTCCATTCTATCGCACGGATCCTTCCGGGAATCGCGTTTTTGCTGGCGTATTGTGCGTGGACATGTCGATAGCGTTCCTTAAAGAAACGATTGCTTCTATTCCGGTTTCTGATTCGGGGTATGTCGTTGTTTTGTCTGCCAATAACACCATCATTGCTCATCCTCAAAGTGACGTGACTTTTAAAGAGACGCTTCAATCTATTGCTCAAAAAGGCTATTCTGTAAAAGAGTTCGAAAATTCGGTGCATAAGTTAAAAAACGGACTTTTTGTGGGAACTTCGTTAGACGGTGAAGAAGCGGTTATCTATTTCAATTCGATGGCAATAAATGGATGGACGTTCTTGATTGTATGGCCTGCACGAATTTATATGGAAAGCCAGCGCTCGATGACGTTATTGTTTATATGGCTGTGTATAGGCGGCTACATCATTATGCTGCTTATTGTTCTTGCGATATCGTTTAGAATTTCAAAACCGCTAAAGAAATTGGCTGCGGCTGCCGATAAATTAGCGCACGGTGATTTTGATGCTGCGATTCCTCGAATGCTGGGGCACGATGAAATGGCCCAGTTTGCAAGCGCTTTCTCGAACATGCGAACATCGCTCAAGGCTCATATCGAAAAGCAGAAAAATCTTGACCAAATTGAGCGAGATCTTGAATTCGCAAGGCGTATCCAGTTGGGTATTCTTCCCAAAGACGAAAAGGAAGAAAATACAGAAGGCGAAAGTCACGAATTGGCTCCGTTCTTGAAGCCCGCTAAAGAAGTGGGCGGTGACTTTTATGACTTCTTTAAGATTGATGATGACCATATTTGTATTGCCGTTGGTGACGTGTCGGGTAAAGGCGTTCCGGCATCATTGTTTATGATGGTGTCTCGAATTGTTCTGCGCACATCGATAAAGAATACAAAGTCTGTTGTCGAAACGTTTAATAGCACAAATTACTCGCTCGCCAAACGCAACAAGTTGAACATGTTTGTGACGGTGTGGATGGGAATTGTCGATTTGCGGACGGGGCAGATTGAATATGTTTCGGCAGGACATAATCCGCCTGCAGTGTGCCATAGCGACGGCTCGACCGAATTTATGCAAAGTAAATCGGGACTTGTCATGGCTGCAATGGAAGAGACTCGCTATAAGTTGCAAACTTATGCTCTTAAGCCGGGGGATATGTTGTTCCTTTACACGGATGGAGTCACTGAAGCTACAAATAAAAATAATGAGTTGTTTGGCGACCCGCGATTGCTAGAAACGCTCTCTAATTGTGGCGGCAAAAATCCGCAAGAAACTTGCAAGTATATCAAAGAGCAAATCGATGCGTTCGTGGGGGATGCTCCGCAGTTTGATGATATTACGATGCTTGCATTTAAGTTCAATGGGTCTCTTAAAGCTAACGCTCCATTTGAAAAAACAGTCGAAGTCAAGCCCGAAAATCAGCTGGAGCTCACCAGTTTTGTAGAAGAAGTTGTTGAGCCGTTGCAAGGCTCGATGAAAGCTAAAATGCAACTCGATGTCGCCATTGATGAGATTTACAGTAATATTGTCAAGTTCTCGGGAGCGACTCAGGTGACGCTTTCGATTGAAGTCCAGAAAGATCCTTTGCAGGTAAAGCTGTCGTTTATCGACAATGGCGCGTTTTATAATCCGCTAGAAAAAGAAGACCCCGATGTTACCCTTTCTGCAGAAGAACGAGAAATTGGCGGACTTGGAATCTTTATTGTGAAAAAGACGATGGATAATGTGGAATATTGCCGAAAGAATGACCACAACGTCTTCACAATTACAAAAAAACTTTAAAATTATAAATTGAAAACAGGAGAAAGTAATTATGAATATTATAAAGAATCTTGAAAACGAAATCTTGACGGTCGCTTTGGAAGGTCGTCTCGATACGCTGACCGCTCCTCTGCTTGATGCGGAACTACAAAATAGTTTGCAAGGCGTTAAGTCTTTGGTATTTGATTTTGCTAAGCTTGAATATATCTCGTCTGCGGGGTTGCGTGTTTTGCTGACCTCTCAAAAGACCATGAATAAACAGGGGAGCATGGTCATTAAGAATGCTGGCCCCGAAATAAAGGAAGTCTTTAATATTACAGGTTTTTGTGATATCTTGACGATTGAATAGGCTATCTCGCTGAAATTCTGTGAGCGAGGTTGTTCCACAGACTATCAATGCGCCCGTTTCCCATTTTGATGTGTTGCGGGAGCGTTGGTATTCTGTCATAGAGCATTTGGATGTATTCGTCCTTGTTCCCGCCAAAATCAAGTATTTCAATCGTATAGACGCTTGGAACATTGGGGTGGCGGGATTGCCGTAATGCAATAACGGTTCCTTTGGCGCTAATCGTTTTATCGTTATAGTCGATGCCGATGCCGATGGAATCTCCAAGCTTGAGTGCATCCATTTCATCCGTAAAAATATCTACGCTATGTTCTAGCAGTTTTGTGGTGATTCCATAAATTTTATCTCCGCTAGATTTTGAAACGATGACGTTTTCGGCAGCTAAAACTTTTACGTTCTCTCCGTCGGCATCACGCCCGAATCCAAGAAAAATGCACATCGTAAGGTAATACGTGTTTCTGAAAAGCCAGAAGAGGACTGCAAGGATTCCGGCTGCTTCTAGCGTGAACATCAGATAGGTCATTTGCGCAATTCCCACAAGCGTGAGTCCTAACAAAATTCCAAATGGAAGCAGGAACTTTTTATCGATAGTTCTCTTGTAACTACGCGATTCTTTCTTCGTGACTTTGAATGTGGATAAAGTGATTCCGAATGCTTCTTTGATGATGGGAATAAGCAAGAACGGCATGACCGATGTCTCGTAAATACCGCTTACTAGCGACGAAATTTTGTTGTGGCTTACGATACGCAGCGATACGATTTGCATGATGTGCATGGGCAGCCAGAAGATTGTCAAGTCTATCAGTGTGCATTTGAAAACCGGAATGCAGAATACGGCAAACAGGAGCGGTGACAAGAGGTAAATCAAGTTCTTGATGGGGGAGAACCAGTAAAGAACGGAACTGAGATAGCTCAGTTTTTGGGCGAGCCTCAGTTTGCTCCGGCGGACTAACTTGAGTTGCTTTGCGGTGGCGATAACGCCGCGTCCCCAACGGGTGCGTTGTTGGATATGCTCTTGGAATGTAGAAGGGGCGATTCCAGAGGCTAGCGGTTCAGAAAGTCCCAAGCTCGCGTAACCAGAGGATTCGATGAGCATGCCTGTGGCAAAGTCTTCGGTGATGGACTCTGTGTAGAATCCTCCGATGTCTTCGAGCGCTCTTCTTGCGATGATTGTATTTGAACCGCCGTAAATGACGCTGTTCGACGAAGTCTTTGCCGCTTCGATGACTTGGTAGAAAAAGTCTTGCTCGTTTGGAATTCGATTTTCAGAATAGAGGTTGTGCTGGAATACGTCGGGCGTGTAGAAACTTTGTGGAGTCTGTATTAGCCCGAGTGGCAGTTGCTTTTCTTTTGGAAGGCCTTGGTTGATTTTTTCTGCGTCAACGAAGTATGGAATTGTTTTGAGCAGGAATTCTCGACGCGGAATCATATCGGCATCGAATGTTACGATGTATGGTGAATTTGTACGCTTTAACGCTTCGTTAAGATTGCCGGCCTTGGCTCCTTTATTGTCTGGACGGTCAAAGTAATGGACACCAAGTTCTTCGGCAAGTGCACGCATTTCGCTTCGACGGTTGTCGTCGCAGAGGTATATGTGAACCTTGCTTTTGTTTGGGTATTCCATGTGCTTGCAGCCGATAATGGTTTTCCGCAAAATCTCTGGAGGTTCATTGTATGTCGAAATGAAAATATCCACATCGGGGAATTCGTCGTCTGCAATTTGAGGTAGCGGATGATCCCTGAATCCGAGCATGTTGTTGTAGTGGATGAGCGTTTCGATAAATCCCAAAATTTCTACAGCAAGGAGAATGATGCTTCCTGCGATGGCGATGTTTCCATACGCAAAGGGGATGGAGCATGTGGTACGCCAGCAAAGGTAAATCAGTGTGCAGAAGGTACTTGCCATCAAGAAAAATTCGCTGAGGAAAACTTTTCCCGGTTTTGCATAGAGCTTTTGTGCTTGCGGGTCTTTACTGTATTTGAGCAAGTCGTCATAGGTGTAGCATTTTTTTTGCTTGAAACGCTTGCGAATTTTGATGTAACCCCAAGTGATAAGTAACAGTAATAAAATTGGGATGGCGAATAAACACCAAATGAGGTAGGGCTGGTTCCTTGCCATGAGTTTGAATTTGGCTGAAGTATCGTATTCAAGTGGAATTTCGTTTATGTTTTCGCCGCGGAATATTGATCTTACGAATTTTCCTGAGGGTGATAAATCCATGTCGCCTAAAAACTCGGTGGCTTTAGATTCTGCTTTGATTATAGCAGACTCTTCTTCCTTATTTGATAGACTCCAAATCGTATAATTCAAATGCAGCGAGTCCACAAGATTGTACCATAAACGGACGCTTTCGATATCTATTGTCCCGTCTCCATTGGATTCGGTAAGTCCCGATTCCGTAATGAAAATGGGTGTTCCGTTCGAGACGACGTTTCTCAGTTTGTCTCTAAACTCATCGCGATGCGAGGTTGCGTAAAAGTGGAACGTGTACATGATGTTCTTGAAGTCAAGCGGATCTTGGGCGGGGAACTGAATTTCTCGGTCGTAGTTGGGTGTTCCTACGAGAATGATTGCATCGGGGGAGTGCCTGCGGATAACGGGAATGACGAGGTTCGCATATTCCTTGATGTCGTCCCAAGTGCAGTCTCCGTTGGGCTCGTTGCAAATTTCGAAGAGTATGTTCGGGATGTTTGCATACTCTTTTGAAATCATATTGAAAAATTCGATGGCTTCGGCAAGGTACTGGTTGGGATTGTTGTCTTTTAAAATGTGCCAATCTACAATGACATACATGTCGTTTGCGATGGCGTATTCGATTCCTTGTCGGAGAATTTTAAGGCTCTTTTTGCGGTTGCCGTTCACGTAGTCATACGAATACATGGCGAGGCGAATGAGATTTGTATTCCATTCTTTGCTGAGTTGCTTGAACAGGTTCGTGTTCACGAATTGCGGAAACCAGGTGAGGCCGTGGGTGCTTGTTCCTTTGAGAATTGCAAGGTCTCCATTTGAGTCGCGGAGTACTGTTCCTTCGACGTGGAGCTTGCCGTTCACGGATGGCCGTGCGATAGGATTGCTCGCATAAATTGCAACAGCCATGCAGAAAAAGAATATCGCAAAGATATACTTCGATAGTTTCATAAACTCGCCCTCCGTTTTTGCGAAAAAAACAAAAACTCTTTTATAAAATACTTTATTTTCTGGAAAATGCGAAAAAGACGTTTTGATTCGTAAAAAAATTGCAGTTGCAAGTTCGGCAAAAAAAGAGTAGATTTTCATATACACTATGTTTGTAGGCAGAGAAGGGGAATGTATGCTACAGAGTGTTCTTGCATTTGAATTATGGGGGGTATCAGGGAATGCCTGGTTCACAGTCGTAGTCGTGATTTCTGTTTTTGCGGCTATGATTTTCTCGAAATTGCGAGCCGATGTTATTTTTCTGGCGGGAATGTCGGCCCTGTTTGTAAGCGGAGTTCTCGATATCAAAGGGGCGTTCGGCGGATTTATTTCGCAGTCCGTGCTTGTCATTGCCGTGCTCTACGCGGTCATCGCTGGACTCAATCACACAGGTGTGCTGAACTGGATTGTCAAGTATTTGATGGGCTCGCCTAAAACGCTTACCGCAGCGGTTATTCGCACCATGTTCCCGGTTGCACTTCTTAGTTCGTTACTCACCAACACGACTGTCGTCGCATTATTTATTGATATCGTCAAAATTTGGGCGAAAAAGCTTGGCATATCGCCTTCGAAGCTTTTAATTCCGTTGAGCTACGCTTCGGGAATGGGCGGTGTCTGCACTTTAATCGGGACTCCGCCAAACTTGATTATTTCGGGGATGTACACCGACAATACGGGAATTCATTTGGGTGTTTTTGCGACTACGCTTTGCGGGCTTTTCTGCCTTGCGGTTGGAATAATCTCTGTCATTGCAATGCAAAAACTGTTGCCCGAACGAAAGTCTCCGTTGAGTACAGGAGAAGATAGTGAGTTGACGTTGGAACTGTTGGTTCCATCCAAGCATCCGTTTATCGGAATGACACTTCAAGAAATTTATGAAAAAAATCCGCAGGGCTTTGAAAAAGACAAGGGCTCGATTCTTTCTATTCGAAGGTTTGATAATGAAGTCGAAGTTGCAACTCCAGATTCGTTTATCATGGGTGGAGACCACATCATTGTTTCTGGAAAACCGAAGACGCTCCAGTGGATTTGCAATAACTTGAATTTAAAGAATGAATATTTGGACGGCATTCTTGAAAATTCTGCACAAAGTAAAGTCGGAAAGAAAACGGCTATTGCCGCGTTCATCATGATTGCTATGGTGTTGCTCCCGACGTTCAAGGTGGTGCCGTTGCTTTCGGCGTGTTTGCTTGCCGCAGCCGCCATGATTATTTTCCGCTGTTGCACGAGTACTCAGGCGATGAATTCTGTCAATTGGTCAATCCTTATTGTGTTTGCTGGAAGTATCTGCTTAGGTAAAGCGCTTGAAGTCACGGGAGTTGCTCAGATGATTGCCAACGGACTTTTGAGTATAAGTGGAAGCAACCCCTACATCGCCTTGATAAGTATGTGCGTGGTGGCGACCTTTATGACTGAGTTTGTAAGTAACTCAGCTACTGCGGCAATGTTTTGCCCTATTGCAATCAGTGCCGCAAATACCCTTGGCGTAAATCCGCTCACCTTCTGCATTGCTTTGATGATTTCTGTTAGCAGCAGCTTTGCGACCCCTATAGGCTCGCCGACTCACATGCTTGTGTATGGAGCGGGTGGTTATAAGTTTACCGATTTTATGAAAATCGGAATCCCGATGAACATCGTCATCCTTGTCGCAAATATTTTTATTGTGAGCGTTGTTTATCCGCTTTAATATTTATGAGAAAAGGTGACCGTGATAGCGGTCACCTTTGGTTATTTAGCTTTAAGTGTATAAACTACTTGATCAGAACGGGCTTGGAGGTGGCGATGCCGGCTCCTTTCACGCGGATGATGTATTGTCCTTTAGCGAGGCCCTTGAGGCTGAATGAATGTTCGCCTGCGTTGAGGTTGCCGCGGTAGAGTGCCGATACGCGTTTGCCGTTCATGTTAAATACGTCGATACTTGCAAATCCTGCGTTGCTTGCGGTGAATGCGATGTTTGTGCCGTTCACGCGGAGCGTGGAATTCTTTGCGAATGCAACTGGCTTGAGAGCGGAACTTGGCGTGCCATCTTTATTTAAAAGTTCGATGCTTGCGATGTGGCCTTTGCTTTGGTCTGCGGCGGTAAAGAGTTCAGTCTTCTTGTTGAATCCGTTGATGATGATTCCGTTGTCCGTAACCAAGTTGTCAAAGAGCACCGTGCCTTCAAATCCGTTTGCGCCAGCCAAAATGAAGGTGACGGAGAAGAGGTTGTTCAAATCTATCGGGTGCTCTGTGCCTGCGTCATCAGTGTAGGTTTCAATGCTGAATTCGCAGGTGGACTTTGCGCCGTCATTGAGCCAGCAGCCATCGGACGGAGATTGTTCCCATGTCCAAGCCTTGTCCGTGGAGCCATCGCGGACGAATGCGAGGCCAATCCAGATGCCGTTATTTTCGCCACCAGAACCCTTGTTTTCGATAGAGACCGAGATGCTCTTTGCTCCTGTCAAATCGGGAACTTTCCTGAATTCGATGTTGGCGCCGCTATCGTTGATTGCTTTGTACGTTACGCCCATGACAAGGTCCACATTTTCTGGATTTGCCTTGTTCGCGTCAGCGCCAAATTTGGCATTTTGTGTGGATGTCGGGCATACGTTTGTCGCAGCTGCGGCTTCGTTGTAATTGTCCCAGCCGGGCATTTTGTCAAGCGTGATGATGCGTTCGTCGGCGAGGTTCTTTTTCCAAACGTCAGCGGAGGTCTGGCTTATATAACCCGAAGACCAAGAATCGTACCACGGCATCCACCAGCTCCATGTTGCGCCGTCTTCGTACATTTTGTCAACGTCTGGAATCGGACCGTTTTCGCTAAGCGAAATGAGCTTGTTTGTGCCGCCCTTGTTCGTGAGGTCGATGAATGCGGCGCTGTTGCTTTGGTGATCGTTTGCCTTGTTGTAAATGTCAACGCTCAAAACGTCATAGTAGGTCTCGCCTGGAGTCCAAGACATTGTGGCTGCGTCTTTCGGGTTGAAATCCCAAATGAGGTTGTTCACGCCGTTTTTGAATACCATGCGTTCGTAAAGCAACTGGTAGAGCGCTGCGAATTGCTTGCCGGTGTGCGTGCTCCACCAGAACCACTTTCCGCCAGATTCGTGGAGCGGACGGAAGATGGCGGCGACGCCCTCTTTTTGCAAGTCGAGGAAGATTTTCGAGACGATATCAATGTCTCCGACGAGAGCCTTGTATGCGGTAGAAAGCGTGTCCCAAGAAGTGGTTCCTGTGACGAATGCTTCGGTAAAGTCGAATTCGGTGTATTTTTCGCGTTCGCCCTTCACGTAGAATTCTTCTTCTTCGCCGGGTCTCCAGTGCCAAGTGATTGCGGGAATGCCGCCTTTTTTCCAAGTTGTTTTTGCGATGTCAATGACTTTTTCGGTGTATTCCTTGAACCAAGCTTCGTTCTTGTTGCCGCCAGTTGCGTTCATCAAATCGACACCGACGAGTGCGGGATATTTGCCTGATTTTTGGAACACTGCTTGAACGTCTTCGTGCTGCGTCATGTCGCCTTTGGTGTATGCGTCCATGTTGCCGGTCATCACGCCCGAAACGGTCTTTTTGCCGAAGTTGTTGACGAGGAAGTTGTAAAGCTTGACGGCGGACGGGGTGGCATTCTTTGTCACCGGAGCGTTGCAAAGGTTGAACGATTTGGCTTTGTATTCCTTGATTTCGAGGTAATCCACGTCAATCCAGCCCCAGCTATTGGTGATGGCGACGGTGTTCTCGCCAGCGGCGAGGTTGAGGACTGTTTCGACATCGACGAATTTGCCCTTGTCGGTCACGTCAAAAGTGACTGCGGAGGAGGCTCCGCCGACTTCGACATTGTTGATTTTTGAACCACCGTAATTGTTCATGTAATGGATGACGATGGTGTATTTGCCAGCTTTTTCAACGGAAACTTTATTGAACGTGATGTTTCCGCCGTTCATCTTGACGTATTTGCCGCCAGAAGCTTCGGTGCTTGTGCCCAAAGCGGCGTCGCCTGAGAGAGTTGCGTCTTCGGCTTCGTATTGAACGGCGAAGGCGGAACAAGCTGCGGATAGGCCGCATGCTAACAAAACCTTTTTGAATCCCATATTCACTCCTTAATCTATGTTCTCAAAAATATATTAAAAAAGCAAAAACGCAATAGCATTTTTGCTTGAAAAGAAAAAAATATGTTTAAGTGTGATTTTTGTGGGCTTTTGGCCAAAATTAACCGATTTTTTCTACCGTTGCGCCGAAAGTGAACGTTCTCGATTCGCCCGGCTTGATGACGATCAAACCGCGATGGTGGTTTAAAGTATCGGGTTCTGCGGTCATTGGCTCGATGGCAATGCTCATGCGGTCAGGTGGTGTGTAAATTTGAATGGCGTTGTATTGTTCTAGACCAGCTTTTTGCCAAATGAGGAGCTTTTGGGAGCCGCTTTGGAGTTTTGCGATGGCTAAAATGTTCTCAAAATTATTCTCGTTTTTGAGAACGAAACAGTCGTTGATGAATTCGTCGTTGATTTGGCGACCGCCTACGAAACGCGTGTCGGGCTTGAATTCTCCTGTCGGGATGTCCGCTTTGTCGAGGAGGGCGAGGTCGGTTTCGGGGAGCGTCATGGTAAGGTTGTTGATTTTCTCGCCAAGCGTGTAGTAGGGGTGCCAGCCTTCGGAATAGGGGAGGTCGCTCGTGCCGATGTTCGTGACGGAAGATTCTACGGTGTAGCTTTCGCCGGTGAACGTGATTTTGTTGACCGCGCGGAAGGGGAACGGGAATCCCGTGAATGCGCCCGGCCAGTCGATGGAGAATGTCGCCGTGCATTTTTCGCTATCGCTTTCGAAGCTCACGAATTTCCATTCTTTGTTTTGCAAAAATCCGTGGAGGGCGTGCGGAGCCCAGCTCACGTTGTTGACTAGCTGGTAATCTTTGTTGTTCCAGTTGAATTTGGCATAGGCCACGCGTCCCGGGAACGGGGCGAGTCGGCAGCCCGCGTTTGTGTCAGGTCCGATTTTGAAAATATCGTCGCCTTCGCGGTAGCCGAACAGGAGGTCGGCGAGATTGCCGCTGCGGTCAGGGATTCGCCAAGCGTTGAGGCCAGCGCCGTATCCGCTCAGAATTTCAAATTCAGCGCCGTCGTCGCGCTGCAAAACGTAGCACTCCACAGTGCCGATGGGACGGGAAATGATTTTAAATTTTGCCATTGGTTATCGCTCGATGGTTGTTGTTTGTCGCGTAATCTAGAAAAAAGCTGGTTTTAAGTCCGC
>CAMZGI010000063.1 GCA_947306305.1 uncultured Fibrobacter sp. | reverse complement strand
CCTGATAGCGTATTTATCCGGAGCGTTCTGGAAGATATAAACCGCAAACTTAACATGAGGTAAAATTTATGATAATTCAATTAAAAGGAAAATAAGCATTTATAAATACGGATTTTATTTCAACAATGGGAAATCACCCCGTTTTTGGGTTATTTTTGATTGTTGACGGTATGCCTTATCGTAATTTGCCTGAAAAAGAGTATAACAGAATTAAAAAGATTTGGCGGGGTAAAAATGGATGAAATTTTAATACTTTTAAATGGGAAACGTATTTTTAAATTCTATGAAAGTTCCCTTATGGTGGGCGGCAGTGAAGATTTCGCTCTTTTGGATGTTGCGGAAAAAATTTTACCCGCTTTTGTATGGGATTCTTTTATTAAATGGCATAAACACTCTAATTGTGACGGTGACAACGAAACAAAATCAATAAAGCATGGTAATTTTGAATACCGTTTTATAAATTGGTATTGGGACTAAACAAGGGGAAAATAATGGACGAATTTCAAAAAAACAATATCATAAACACTATTACTAGGGCCGTTCTGGATGCTGTTTTTAATGTCGTGAAAAACGAAGTTAAAAACCAGATCCAGAAAAACCCAGTACTAAACGAAATTTTCAGACAGCGGGGGTAAACGTGGCTACTTTGTCTATTTGTTACCGTTGCGGCTCTTGCGGCCGTCTGGATCGCTTCACGGTTCGCGGGTGGTCTGCATCGGATAAATATTTTTTGTGCGCCAAATGCGTCGAAGATCTGGAGCGCGCAAAATTCAAGATCTTAAAAGCGGGGTGAACATGGCGGGAATTTATTTCGATTTTATATTCGCGCGTTGTGCTGGTTGTGGATATCCTATAAGAAACGCCGCGGACGCCCGTCCGTATGGATCGGGCTATTTGTGCCCGATCTGTTACGAACACGAACGCCGCAAACCATTTACACAGCTGGATTTATTTCCGGAAGATAACAGAACAATTTAAACCATAACTAAAAATGGAGTAAACCATGAAAAAGACCACAAGAAAAAAGACCGTAAAAAAAGCAGCTGCAAAAAAAGCAGCTGTAAAAAAAGCAGCTGCAAAAAAAGAAGCTGCAAAAAAAACGGTCTATAAAGTAAAGGACTTTAGAAAATTTTCTCTCGTCGAATTGAATGGCGACGAAATGGCGGCTATTTGTAACGCGCTTTCGTGGGTTGTCCAAAATCCGCCTAAATATAATATTGGGAAAATTAGCAACTATGAAAAATTAAAGCGTCAATTTGTAAACAATTTACAAAAATTTGTCAATTAGTTATATTATTTATAATTGTTTCATGTATACCAGCAAAGCAACGGGCCGCGCCCGTTGCTTTTTCTTTCCGGATTGATTATTTTTTTGTTATGATAGACACGACGGTTTTTTTGAGGGACGTTTTCCAGACGGCCGACCAGATGCGGCGGATCACGGAAATGTATTTTTCGGACTTGGGGGCATGGTTGGGCGTCCCTCTATTTAATTTTTATTTATTCGTATGCCGTTTGCCCTATGTCGCGGATCCTGTTGGCGTCGAAACGGTTTCCCGGCCCCTGTACACTTTGAAACCTGATTATAAACCGCGCGATTGTGACGATAAAAGCGTTTTACTAGCGTCTTGGTGCCACGGAAATGGACTAAAAAAAAGATTCGTTTCTACATCGACACGACCGGACAAGCATCTAGGGCACGTATTTCTACAGCTGGAAAACGGTCTTTTTATCGATTCCACGTATCCAAAATTTGCAAATTATATGGGAAATTACCCCTATTTCCGTAAAGTGACCCGCTTGGAACCATTGACAGACCTTTTTTAAAATGATATTTTAAGTATACGAAAGGCGGTTTTTTATATGGCATATTTGAGAACGCTAGAGGGAACGAACGACACGGCCGGGGTCGATATTAACGACCTTTTCGACGTAAACGACGTTTTGGGCTGTCTATTGTTTGGCCGTGACGCTTGGAACATGATCAAGGCGTACGCTTGTAACCGTGCGCTCGAGCTGCTGGCAAACAAAAACGACTTTTACGCCAATCTACGGAAGATCGCCGGGAAAAAAGTCTATTACACCAAAAACGACATTTTGGACAAAGTTTTCGGCTTTAACCATACATTAGGATGTGAACTTTACGGCGCGGACGAATGGGGCGAATTTGTCCGGGACTGCAAATCTTTTAACGCTCCGGAGCTTAACGGGTTTTGGGACGGTGTAAAGGCTTTGGCAAACCCCAAGGGGATTTTATATCCTGAAAATTTTTCACCGGCTGGTTTAGCACAATGGGGTTTAGCTGCTGGATTGACCAACATCGCGGATGCGACTTATAAATTCGGCTCTCCGAGCTCGACGCAAAAAAATCTAACTCAACAGACCGAAACATACAAGCAAATTGCAGCGGACGCACAAAAGCACGAAGAAGAAGTAAACCAAGCGGCCGCGGAACGCGTCGAAGCGGCGCGAAACGACTATAACATAGCTTACGCGGACGCCCGGGCAAAGAGCGACGCGGACGCCGCGGCAAACAAGCAGTTACAGTACGAATTAAAGACCAACCCCGACTACATGGCCAACCGTCGAAATAATATCGTTTTGATTTGCGGCGCGGCGCTTCTGGGTCTTGCAATATGGAAAGGGGGAAACTAATGGCTAATCTTGTTAGAACATTTAAGAAAGCGGCAAAGACGGCGTTAAATCCTGTTAGCTCCACTAAAGTCGCGATTTCTATGGCGAACCCGGTAAACACGTTTAAAGCTGTCAACAACAGCGCGACAAAAAATGTCGCGGCCGCATTGCTGAACCCCAACCCGGTCTCAAGCGACAAACTTGCTGTAGCGCGCGCTCTGGTAAATCCAAATCCAATAAAGACCACAACGCAGCTTATTAACGTTGTATCAACAACGGCGAACCCGCAAAGCGTCACACAAAAGCGCGTTATTCCTGACCGTTCCAGCTATTCCGCATCCGCGGGCGCTGGCGCTGCTGCCGCAGCTGCAAATGCGGCCGCGGCTCAAAAAGTCGAAGAATATAAAAAGACGATCCCGGACAGGGCGTCTTATTCCGCAAACGCGAGCGCTACCGAAGCGATAAGGAATATAGAGCATGAAAAAGCCGGGGCACAAAGTCGCGGAGCTGCATGGGACAACGCGGCCACGGCCGCGGCAGAAAGATCCAAGGATTCGAGCAACCCGGAACAAACCGCGATCCAAATAGAAAACGCTTTTCCGTGGGAGACGTGGATGGCTCGTAATGGCATGAGATATAGCTCACAGGGGGGAAACATGGAACAACAGCTCCCGGAAGTGTACGTACAGAGCGATTTTAAAAAGTATCTGATTTTTGGCGGTTTCGCTTTGGCTGCTATTGTGTTGTGGAAAAAATTAAAGTAGGGGGACACCGTGAAAAATATCTATTTGGATTCTCTCTATAACTGTAACGACGATTTGGGCGTCAAGATGTTCGGCGTCCGCGGTTGGAACCGTTTAAAAGGCTCTGTAGCTGGTGTGACTGATTCCATGATGAACAACCCGCGCGCGGCTAATCGGCCGATTTCGACGGATCGCAGATTCGACGAACTTTTTGTTTCTTTGTTCCGTCCGGACGTTCGCGCCGGGGCGGAGCTTCTGGGCGGCGGTTGGGTCGAACGCGTCGAAGATTGTGCGCTGGGCGACATTTGGGACAGCGCGTCCAATGTTTTGAACTCTAACAAGGTGCAGACGGCCGCGGACATTTTCCACAACGCCGCAAACATCGTTAGCTATATCCCCGGATATGGCCAATACGTCGAGGGCGGGCGAAAGGGTGCGAACTTTGTGGCGAACGCGCTAAACTCGTTTGGCTTTGGCACGACGGGCGAACAAGTTAAAACCGCGGCCAAATGGGGCGGCGTCGCGTTGCTGGTTGGCGGCGGCTTCACGGTCTGGTATTTCGGTTTCCATAAAAAGAAAAAGGGCCGTCGTTAATGTCTTTTGTTGTCACAGATTCCAGCGCCAAAAATATCTATAAAACTCTTTATAGCTATTACAACGGCCTCCAGCTCCCGGACGATGATTCCGGGGTGTTTTTCGGATTTGCGAACTATACAAAAGATAAACTAATCTACACAATTGAATTTATGAAACGGCAATACGGTCTAGGCTGGTTTACAGACGTATACGAAACCCGCGCGGCCGCTATTGACAAAATATCCAAAGCGCTTTACGTCGCTTTCAATCAATCGGTAGCGATCGCGGGTATTAAAAAATTTTGTAATTGGGTCTACAGCTTTGCAAAAAACGACACGGACGCGGCCCGATATTTCGCGGGAGAAAGTGATTACAGCTATTTCGATGCGCTTTTTAAGGATATTTCCGAGAACGTGTCTAATAAAGTTTCTAACGCGGTGGAAACGGTTTCTTATGGCATAAATTACCCAAGTATCGACAAGATCACCCCGGCAAAGTCTACTATTTTAAAATGGGGATTGATCTTGGGCGGCGGGGCTCTGGCTGTAAATTACATTTCGAAGAAATTATTTTAAACACTAACCAAGGGGTCTATAATGGCTAAATTCAAGAAGAAAGGCGGGAACAAGACCCGTACAAAGATCGTAACCAAGACGCGCCGCGTCTATGTCAACGCAAAGAAAACCGCGCGCCGCGCCCGTCGTGCTGCTGGCGAACGTATGAGCACGGGGGACGTTGTTCTCGCTGTCGCGGGAGCTGGCGTCGGATCCATCGGCGGCTCCATCGTTCTTTCCAAGATGCCGGAGGGGATTCCGGACATTGCCAAAAATGGCGCTCTTTCTGCAGTCGGCGGTTTTCTCGCATACAAGGGCCTGAAAAAGAAAAACCGTCTTTTCTTGGGCTTGGGTCTCGGCGCTGCTGCTGCTGGCGTTACGAACATCATTGCCGGCGTGATTTCTGGCGCGTCCGTTTCTGGCGTCCCGTCTCTGGCGGCTCCGTACGTCACCGTTGGCGCTCCGTACGACACCGTTGGCGCTTGCATGGGCGCACCCATTGACAGCGAAGCGGAAGAAATGTAAACGCCCTTTACGGGCTCTCCAGATCATTCCGGAACGGTCTGGAGATAGATCAAGCTCCGGAACAAAAAAAGAGGTCAAGAAATGGGACAGATTACTCAACCCGTAACGACAAATGCTCCCGCTATCGAAAGTTTCGGAGCTGGTGGCCAGATGTACATGGCGGAAATGTGGACAGGCTTCAACGTCTCCGCTGAAACGATCAACCCGCTTTTTTCGATCACGGCGACCGACGGCGGCACCAATTCGGCACAGCTGACGAACTTGGAAGAACGTCGCAAGATCGGATCTACGATGGCTTTCCGCGCTGACCGGCTCGGCATCCGTATTTTGAACTTTGGCACCGGGGTCGTCACCCCGGCACAGGTTCAGGAAGAGAAGCGTTTGCTCGCTTCTGCGAAAATTACACTTAACTTGGGCTCTAACGAGACCAAGGTGGCGGAATTTTCCGGGCTTTCCCTGATGGAGCCGGTCGACTTCGTGGCGGCAGATTCTACCAACACGTGCGCCGTTGGCGGCGGTCTCGGCGGCGGCATCGGCTGGATCAAGCTCCAGATGCCCCTTGAGATTCAGGCGAATTGCAACATTGGCGGAACCGTGCGTTTCACTCGCGCCGTCCCGGCCGCATTGACCAGCACGCCCAATTCGTTCGGCTTTGTGGTCGTGCTTCAGGGTCTCAAGGTGGTCAAGTCGTAAAAATCCCGCGTTCGCGGGTTTTCCGGGGGGCTCCCGGTGCAGATCGGGAGCCCTTTTTCATTTAAAAAACATTTTTCAAGGATAGCGCAAAAATGACTACACAATCGGAAATTACAGCAAAAGTTTTGAACGCCCAGAACACCCAACGCTATGAAAAGGCTCTAGATCTGGTGCGCTCTTTCACGGCAAAAGCGAACACGGCAGAAAGCGTAACGATCCCGATCACGAACGAAGGCCCTTTTATTCTGGAGGGCTACAACATCGCTTTTACAAAGAACTCCACGACAACCCCCGACGGAGGCAGCGCAAAGGCAGCCTGTTTTACTAAGCTCAAATTCAAGAGCCAAGCGGCGGGTAATGCCATGAGCTCCGATTTTGTCCCGGTGCAGCTGATCGCGACGCCGGGGGCAGACGATTCTCCGCGCTACGGATCGCGCCCGTTCTATTACTATTTCCCGATGGGTGACGCCCTGATCATTGAATACGACAACCGCGCCCCCGCTGCTCTCAACGGAGAAACGAACGTCTCCAATGACGAGCGTATAGAAATTTGCTTTACGGGCAAAGTTTACCCCCTTAACGCATAGGGGGTAGACCATGTTAAAGCAGACAATAGAAAGCGTTTACCAGACGCTCGTAAAACGTCGTGGGGAGCCCGTTCTTTCCGTCGAAAAACAGACGGAAATATGCACGGCCGCGAAGCGCGTGCGTTGCGTGGATTACGTGGCATCTTGGGACATTACGAACGGAACGGGCCGCGCTGAAACGGTCGTTACGCGCGCAAATTGGCGTTTTATTCTTACGGGTATTACAGTATTTTCCCAATACATCCCGGAGGCGGCCGGCGCGTTCCCGGACTTTGTTTTTAATTTTCAAAATTTGCCATTTACGGGGTCTTTCCTGAACGTCACCGACCCGGCGCTTTTAAATACCGTCTGGTCAAAATTGGCGATCGGGGGACAGGACAACGGGGTACATTTTGAAGAGTCACGAAACGTTCTTTTCGTGCTCCCGGAGCGTGCCATAATTGAGACTGTTTTAAAACCGCATATTATGTGGGGCGGCTCGACTTATCCCAACAATCGCGGCGCGATCCTTTACACGGGCGTAGAAATCCAGATGAGGTAATTATGGCGGCTTCTATTCAAAGTCTTTTCCCGTTTACCCAAAACCGCGCGGAAGAATTCACTGTTTATCCTTGTTGGTGCAAGTTTTCCGCGCCCGTGGTGGGCGGGAAATACGTCTTTAACGCGTCGACAACGCCCCCGCAATATTTCGGTGACTTGTTGCAAAAAGAAAAGGGGATTATTGCCGGGGTCATGATTTCCGCGAACTGTTCGGACGCGGCATTTACAAGCGCCGTCGACGATCCGTTATTTTTGCAGATCCTACACGGCGGGAACGGAACGCCCGTAAATATGAAACCTTTTCCCTTTAGCAGCTTTGCCCACGGCGACAATTTTCAATTGCAATGGGAGCCCACCGGACAAGACGCAAACCAACAGGAACAATTTTTCCTAGACGTAAAGGGCGAAGTGAACCAGCTCCCGGGCATGACGCAAAACGAGCTCGTTTTGAAAGTCGCATTTAACTATTACCGCGTCGGCAAAGACAATTTAAAGGGCTAAAACATGATTATCAAGGTACAACGCGAAAAAGCTATAAACGGCGCTATACCGTCGCGGGTTTACCTTGATTCCGCTTTTTTCGGTTACGGTCTGGAAAACGAATATTTTGCGATCCCGGCGGGAAAGTATGACGTTTCCGGAAAGCGCTCCGAAAAATTCGGATCCAACAAGCTCTATTTGTCCGTGCCTGACCGTTCCGGGATCATGTTCCACGGCGCAAACGACAAAGACGATTTGCGGGGCTGCATCGGCATAGCGTCGACGCGTTCCAGCGCGGACACGATCAAGAACGATTTATCTAGTGAACTTTACGAACGGGTAAACAACGCGGCGAACGCCGGGGAGGGCGTCGCGGCCGTCGTTGTGGATCCCGTTCCGTGGCTAAAAATAGCGGGCTTGGTCGCTGTTGGTGGCTGTATTGTGTACTACATTACCAAGCGCAAAAAAAGGAAAACCCGAAAATGAACAAGAAACAAGAAACGACGAGCGCGGCCCCGTCTATAGATTATGCCGACGATGTCGAAATTAAATTAGACGAGCTCCGCGAGCTCGGGGACAAATCGAACGGCGGCGAAACTTACGGGAGGGTATACCGTCTAACTATGCCCGGAGTAGAGGGCGGACGCCCAGCAGCTGAATTTATCGGCGTCGTGGACGACGTAGTCGACGAAGAATATATCGGGCGGCGTTTTGGCGGCGGTGATTATAAGCTACGTTTCCGCTTTGTCAAAAAGGACAAGACCGTAGAAAAGCGGGATGTTATTTTCCATATATCCAAGACGTACGACAAATACGCAAAGCCACAGGAACCGCGACAGGATGCGACTGTACCTTCCCAAGCGCCCGCGCCCCTCGCATCTACAGGAATGGCGGCGGGCGGCTTTCTGGAAGCCCTAAAGGGCTTTAATATCGGAGAGGCTGTAGCGTCATTTGGTATGGCTATAAAGATGTTTAGGGAGCTTTTTCCAAAGCCACAGGCCCCGGACTATATGCGGCTTTTCGAGATCATGGCCTCGAACATGAATAAACAGACCATGAGCGACGCCGTAGTAATTAAAGCTATGGATATGCAGCAGCAGCAGCAGCGCGCTCAAAGCCCTTTATCGCAGCTCAAAGAGCTACGCGAATTAAAAAACTTCTTTAAAGAAGAAACGGAAAACCAGAACGAAAACAGCGGGGACGATATGTCTTTTTATATAAAAATGGCTCTTGAATACTTGCAGCAATTGTTAATGCAGAATAACAATAATTTTAAAGCTGTAGGGGCCAAAGTAAGGGATAATCCTTTAGTCACTAATCTAATAAAAAGCGATCCGGATCTAGCACAGGAATTTATACAGCGCGCGCGTGAACTGTATGGAGTAGACAACGCCCGCGCGCTTGCGGCCGGGTTTGGCTATCAAATGGACATAAAGCCCCCTGAGCCGAGGTCTACGGATCTCACTCCGGAAACGGGCGAAGAAATCACGGAAGAAAACGACGAAACACAGGGGTAGAACATGACAGCAAAACCGATACAAGGCTTTTACACTTTACGGGCTCCGCTTTATAATTCAAATGACCCGGCGAACCGCGTGCTTTATACGTTCACGAATAACGACCGTAACGCGGACGCTGGTTTTGGCTACCCGTGCCCGCTGGAATTTACCCAGATCGACAACGTGAACCCCGGCGGATATAGCTCTATTAGAACTTTCTTTGTTCAAAACAGTCTAATCATAAAGCGCGCCCGGATCGTGACGCCGGGTGCTCCCGGTCTCCAGCCGTCTCCGGGAAAATTGGCGGCGCGTCTCGATTTAAATACTGTGAGCTCGAAGAATGGCGTCGATACGTACGGGAATATTCTGGCTTTACGTTTCGATCATTTCAACGAATGGACAGAATTTAATTTTATTTTCAAGAACTACCCGGAACCCGGGAACCCGTTGCCGGGTATCGATAGCGATACGGGTTTTTATACGTTCGAGATTCCAGCCGGCGGGACTAGCTTTTTAAATATCGACGATTACAATCTACAAACAGCTTACGAAAACCAAGATCTTTACGCGTTCCTGGAGATGGTAGTAGATACCGCGGGATTGCGTATTTCTGGATCTGGAAACGTGGTCTAAAAGGGGCGCGACATGATCCAGAACGTTCCCAGCATCTACAACGGCGAAAGCATCTACAACGGTGGCGGCGGCGGCGGCGGCGGCGGTAATGTGGAATTAAATGGCGTAGTTTATACTGTTCGAAATATAGGCTATAATACAGAATTTATCGAGCAGCCTCTTTTATTTATTCCAAATAACAAAAATAATGGAAACAGGGCGGCTTTGCTTACACATCTATATTTTAACGGATACGATATAGATTATATTGACAGTTATTTTTCAAACCCTGATGGATGGCGCGTTCCTAATTACAATGATTTAGTGCACTTAAAACAGTATTTAAATTCAAATAATTTGCACATATACAACAACCCGGAATGGGACAACCCAAAATGGTATATTGGAACTAACGGCGTATTGGTAGAAGGTACAGCAGTATATATATGGTCGAAAATAAATAATAACGTGACTAACCTTTTAACTGATGATGGCGTTAATTCGATAGACGTTGTTCAAAATACAGCACCATATAACGGTGCAAAATATTTACTTTATTTGTGTAGGGATTCGCAATAAAAAAACCGCACACCCTTCGCGGGTGGCGGCTTTTAACGGTGGCTTGTCTGCATCTTCGCGCGTTCGAGCCATGAGAAAAAAATAGCTCTTGACAACCGTTATGTCAAGAGCTCCGGAAAAACTTTTAAACGATTGTCGCCAAATCGGGTTTTTTCCATATCCAAATATAAGTTTATTACACCAAAAAAACAACGCAAAAACCGGGTTATCTTCTTTTAAAACGCGTGCAAATCGCGTTTTTTTTTGCTACTTTCAATGATACCGCGCGGGAATTAACGGGCCCGCACGGGGTCAGCATCTTCTATAAGCGTCGCCCGGGGAACAACCAAGCGGGCTACAGATCGAGCGAAAGGCCGGAAAACGGACAGGCCGGAACCCCCGCACGAAAACACGCAGACCAGAGGACAGCGCGCGCGATAGCGTCGACCGGACTTAACTCCGGCGCACAGGGTAACACCAGACGCCAAATCACGCGGGGGGGCGTAGCTCTTGCCGACCAAACGGGAACTTTATTTAAAAAAAGTTTCTGGGGGGTCGGGGGGCGTATATCTACAGGATTAAACCCGTTCCGGAACCATGCGCGCGGCGCGCGCGTTGCTTTTGTTCCCGGCGTTCTCTGGTCGTCGCGAATACTTGGAGCGACGGGCCCAACAACCTTTAACGCCGGGAACGATTCGGGCACGTGGCGCGAAATGTCACGCGCTTACAATATGCTTTACGCGCCGCGGGCCCGTGGCCCATTTCCCCAAAAATCTATACGTAAGTGCAACGCGTAGCGCGGCGCACGGATCGCGGGCACGGCGTTCGCTTGCCCGTGCGCTGCATCCCGGCGGATAGACCGGGCCCCCCGGTTCGACTTGCCGACCATTACGGGGAGCCCGGACGGTCGAAAGCGGCCGTTATGCAGCGCGCGGACGGTCGAAAGCGGCCGTTATGCAGCGAACCGGGTGCCGAGGTTCGACCAGATGCGGCGGACGGGTCAAGCTCACCAGAAAAAAAAGTCAAAAAATGGTGTACTATATCCAAATAAAAAGTATATATTTGGATATACAAAGATATAAAAATATATCTTTCCGGAAAGACACAAACCAAGGGGATAAAATGATAAAATTCGACAAGCCGGGAGATTCGGGTATTTTATTTACTGCGTTGTCAAATTACGCTGATGCGTTAGAAAATTGTATCCGGATTTCAAAAGGGGCGGGGCCGTCGTTCAATAAGTTAGCGATAGAATACGAACAAACTAAAAAAAGAGTTTCGGAAATGCTGGAGGAAATCTAAATGTTTGACATTGCATACGAAGCAGAAGCGTCGATAGAGGCCGCGCGAATGGTAAAAACAAAACTTTGGGATAAGGTTTTAGAAAAAGATTTAAGTAAACCATTTGTGGCTATTGGTGAAATGTTCGAGATTAACAGGTGCGAAAACGCTATTATTTATTGGAATTTTATTTACTACACACACGGAGGTCTGTAACATGGGAGCTAAATATAAGTATGAAATAATTTGCCCAAACGTGCGGGGTGCAACAAATCTTTTGTGCTCCGCAGCTAAAGAAATTATTTTTATTTCCCGTCAAGCTCGTATATTTAAACGAAATGGATTTGATATTAGATATATGATAGAAATAAACCGTTGTAAAGAATTATTTTATATTTACAGACAAATAAAAAAACAATGGAAAAAAATGGGGTTATAAAATGAAAAAAAAATTACTGATTATCGACGAAAAAATTTTTAATGATGTAAAAAAGAGATACGCCCGCGGGGTGTACGCGTTCGCGCCTGATAGCGTATTTATCCGGAGCGTTCTGGAAGATATAAACCGCAAACTTAACA
>CAMZGI010000062.1 GCA_947306305.1 uncultured Fibrobacter sp. | reverse complement strand
TTCAACAAAATAAATGCAGCTAGAATAAAGAATTGTTTTTTCATGATGATCCTAACACGAATAAATGTAAAATTTGTGCCAATTATAGTAAATTAGACGAGAGCGAGTAGTAAGCAGAACTTAGAGCTTAGAACTTAGAATACAGTCATCCTGAGCGGAGTGTCGTCATGCCCGACAGATGGCAACGTCATGGCGGATCTGATCCGCCATGACGTACTGAAATAAATCCGGGGCAAAAAAAGCCGCTTAAATCACGCCATTGGCATCTAGGCCTAAGAGTACAAGATACCCTACGTATAACATTAAAAAGAGCACGCCGCCAATGCGCCCAAAGCCAAACCGATTGCCTTTGAGACGTTCGTCCTTACGGTTTTTCGTAAGCGGGAAGCAGATAAAGAAAAGCAAAAGCGTGAGTGCCGACATTATCGGCAAATCGCGGATCAACACTTCGGGGTCTGTCGCGTTAATTGGCGTAATGACGGCGGCTATTCCCACCACGACAAGCGTGTTGAAAATGTTGGAACCGATGACGTTTCCAACGGCAAGGTCGTTCTCGCCCTTGCGAGCCGCCGCAATCGAACTTGCAAGTTCCGGGAGCGACGTGCCCACAGCGACAATCGTAAGCCCAATCAGCAAATCGCTCACGCCAAGAGCATGAGCCATGCCAACGGCACCCCACACGAGCATTCGCGAGCTGCCGACCAAAACGCCAAGCCCGACAAACAGCCACAGCAAAGACTTCGCAATCGAAACGCTTTCCGCTGGCTCTGACGATTCGTCATCCAAAGCATCTTCCGAAACCGCTTGTTTCCGTTTACGCTTTTTATTCAGCTCATGCCAAATGTTAAACGACACCACCGCCACAAACGCGAATAGCAAAATAACACCGTCTAAAAAAGAGACGTTGCCATCTTTCACAAGAAAGATGGTCAACGCAGTCATCAAAATGAGAACAGGTATGTCAAGCCTCATCGCTTGCTTTTTGACGACGATCGGGGCTATAATTGCCGTTGTGCCGAGAATCAAAGCAATATTTGCAATATTCGACCCATAAGCATTACCCAACGCAAGCTGCGGCGTGTCGTTCATCGCCGACAAAATCGAGACGACAATTTCTGGAGCCGAGGTTCCAAAACCGACAATCACCATCCCAATCAGGAAGGTGCTCATGCCTAAAAAACGAGCCACGCCAACGGCCCCATCCACAAAGCGGTCTGCACTCCAGACCAAGAGAACAAGGCCAATGACAATGGCTAGAACAAAGAGAATCATTTGTTATTAGAATGCGTAGAATGAAGCTCCAACCGCAATCGACGTTGAGCTCAAGTTATTGATTGCATAAGCATTGTAGTCGTCATACATGTTGTTGATGCCCCAGTTGACGCGGAAATCAAAGCCGACATAGCGGTTTGCACGCAACGAGAGTCCCAAAACAAGCGACCAGTCGATAGCGCTGCGACATTCATTTTTCATCATGTCGTCGGAACGATTTGCATCGCTATTCTTAGAAAATTTCATTCTAAACTTATCAGCAACAGCGAAGGACGGCTGGACACCGACATCAAACGTAAAGCTAGACTTTGCACCCTTCAACGAAAGGAGGAGCGGCAAAGAAATGCGGTACTGGCTAAACGAGATTCGCCATTCGCCATATTCTGTACCATTGAGATCATTAAAACTATTGCTTGACTTGCTATGTTCAAAGAATACGCCCGTCTTGAAACCCATGTTGTATTCGTCCAACGGGAACAACGCAAACGCGCCGATGCTCCAAATCATGCCGTAGTAGCGGTCGTATTCATAACGGCCATTGTCGCCCGAAAGCATGTTCGTGCCCACAAAGCCCTGAATACCAGCGGTAAACTGCATCGGGATAAATCCACGAAGAGCGTCCATCGTAATCGTATCGCCATGATTTGCTTCGGCTACATAAATAGCCTTTACAGGACGACCGCTTGTTTCAATTTCTTCAGGAGAATAGACCGGCTTATAAACGAATTTTTTAGAAGTTCTATGCACAGGCTTTTCGGCATTTGCACCACGAACGGCAGACGGTTCAGAAAAAAGAGCTTCAGGAGCAAGTTCCTGTTCGAGCGCCTGCATTTTATCGTCATTTGTGGTAACCTTCATCCTCACAGCGGCTGGAGCTGGTTCAGCAGCTTCGGGAGCGGGAGCAGTCTGGGCTACGGGAGCTTGAGCGGCAGGGGCTGCCTGTTCTGCAGCAGGGGTTTGGGCCATCGCGGCAGAAACCGCAAACGCGCTCAAAATTCCAACGTATTTAAGATTCATAAAAAACCTCCAAGATAAGTCAGTTTACATTATAGTATTTTTTATCCACGTTAGACCAGTAAAAAACACAAGCTTATCATAAATAAAATGCTAGATTAGGGGTATGAAAACAAATATTGTATCTACCGCTTCGGGCAAAGCAAATGTCAGCGCCCTTTTCTTCGTTAAAAAATCAGTCCAGTTTTCCAATGTGTTGTCGGAAAACGCCGAAAAAATTGTAGAATCCGTTTTGAACGGCATGGAAGACGGTCCGTTCGAGGATTTGGAACTTTTGGAAATTGACGGTCAATCGACTATTTTTGTGAATGCCGCCAAGGAACGCGGGATTTCGAGCCTCGACCACTTGCGTATGGCTGCTTACCGCCTCGCAAAGCGTGCAAGCAAACGCCAAATTCCGATGGTTTCTATCATGCTCGCCGATGCCGCGCCTGAGCAATTCAAGAGCATTTTGCACGGGCTCCACTACGCCGATTACAAGTTCGACGCTTACAAGAGCAAGCAAAAGGACGCTTTCCAAGTCACGTTTGAACTTGTCGCGGGCGAACAAACCGCCGAATTCAAGAAGATTGCCGAAGAAGTCGCCGTAGAACAAAAAGCGATTATCCTCGCCAAGAACCTCATCAACACTTGCGCCGCCGATCTCTACCCCGCTGAATTTGTGGAAAACGCAAATACCATCGCCAAGTACACACCGGGTCTTTCGATTAAGGTCCGCAACATGAAGCAGCTCGAAAAAGAAGGCTTCATGGGACTTGTGACAGTTGGCAAGGGAAGTTCTCACGAACCGTACATGGTGACGCTCACATACGACGGAACAAAGTCTGCAAAAGGGAAATCAAAGGCTGCGAAGGGCGCTCGCACCTCCAGCGACCACTTGGTTCTCGTTGGCAAGGGCCTTACGTTTGACACGGGCGGTCTTTGCCTCAAACCGCCTAAATCCATGCCCGAAATGATCAGCGACATGAGCGGAGCTGCCACCGTGCTCGCCGCTATCCAAGCTATCGCAACGCTCGAACTCCCGATTAAGGTGAGCGCCGTGTGCTGCCTCGCCGAAAACGCCATCGGCAACAAGTCTGTGTTGCCGGGAGACATCTTCAAGGCGAAAAACGGAAAGACCGTCATGGTCGATAACACCGACGCCGAAGGACGCCTCGTGCTCTCGGACGGTCTTGCCGAAGCTGGCGAAATCGGCGCAACGCACATCGTTGATCTCGCGACACTCACTGGAGCCATGGTTCGCGCCCTCGGCTACGCCGTTGCTGGATTCTTCAGCAACGACGACGACCTTGGACTCAAGGTCATCAACTGCGGCGAAGCCTGCTGCGAAAAGTTCTGGAGCATGCCGCTCGAAGAAGAATACGCCGACGCACTCAAGGACAAGTTTGCCGACCTCAAGAACACCGGTTCTGATGCAGGCGCAATTGCGGCCGCCCTCTTCTTGCAGGAATTCGTCCCGGAAAACACCGCTTGGGCACACTGGGACATTGCTGGCACGGCGTTTGTGAACAAAGCTTGGAAGTACACCGAATACGGTGCAACGGGCTTTGGCGTGCAGACGCTTATCGAACTTGCAAGAAGAATGTCTAAACCTGATGTCGAAACCGATGACGAAGGCGAAGACGTAGAAGGCGACATCATCATCTGCGATGATGAATACAGAGTGTGCTAGAAACCAAAATCACACGATTTCATAGTTACATATGATTTGCAAGAAATGCGGAAGGGAATATCCGGACGACATGCTCAATTGTCTATGGTGCGATGCACCCAACAATCAACATGTCGCTCCTGAACCTCCTGAAAAAATCGATTTTTCCAAAGTGCTCGATGTAGAAAAAAATATCGACACCATAATTCTCAAACGGATTGGTAATGACTGCGCCCAAGAATCTGAGGAAATCGAAAACAAAGTCGCCAAGCACCCTGCCGGAAACTTCATGTGGTGCGCAGCTATCCTGGGAATGGGAGGTCTGCTTTCCGTATTTTTCGCCCCCTTTTACATAGCATTTTTCCACAGATTAGAAATTCGCAAGAATCACACCATTGCAAAATTCACTTCGGCGTATATTTCCTCATTTATAGCCTTGAAAGTTATAGTCAACGGGCTTGCAAATATAACTAGGAAGATATTAGAATCAAATTTCTTCCGAGAAGATCTCGTTGACTTCATTAAATTTGCCATGGATACAGGGCTGTTCCTAATCCATTTTTGGATTTGCGGTTATGTAGCAGCATTTATCATCAAGAGGCTTACGCCGGACTACGAACCATCCGAATACAAGCTCACTTCAGTCTCTGCAACGATATACTCTATACCCACCCTAATTCTATTGTCTATTGCGAACAATTATCTATTTGAAACGTAAGCTAGGCAAAGAGGATTAAGCAGGGACTTTTTTGCAATTTATAAATTGAGTGTGGGATCGGGTTGCTTCCTGTGTTTTGCTGAAATATCGCAAACGGGTTCACCAACATGATTCAAAATCGCTTTTGCAACAAAACTACCTAGATTTACGGGAACTGCATTTCCAATCATTTGCTCTTGGTTTGTTTTATTTCCCAAAAAGCAAAAATCTTCTGGAAATGTCTGGATCATGCTGCGTTCACGAGTCGTAAGAGGCCGTATTCCTTTTAACGATTTTACGGGGTCGTTAGAATGGATTGTATAACCCGCGGGCATCGGGCGATTTACACCTCTAATTGTGGGGCTTGGTTCATTTATACTAAAAATTCCTCTACGAACATAAGAACGTGGATGGCGATAGTAAAACTTTAATTTCAATTTATCGCCAAAATAATCCGCAACGGTCATTTCTTTTTCTGCAAGCTGTTTCTTTAATTCTTCATCAAGAAAACCATCTTTTTCGTGAAGTTTGCCCACCATTATAAACCTTTTACGCTTTTGCGGAACACCACAAAGAGAAGCATCGAGAATTGTATATGTCAATCCATAGCCAGCTTTCTTAAAAATTTCTTTTGCTTCAATAAATTTATTCGTTTTTACAATCCGCGAAACATTTTCCATCAGGAACCATTCTGGACGAATTGCTGAAACAATTTTTGCATAAGATAAAGTTAAATCGCCCCTTCCTCCATTTTCATTTCTTTTTCCTGCAGAGGAAAAATCCTGACATGGCGGACCACCAATAATTATATCTGGATTAAATTTTCTTATTTGGGAAATCGCTAGTTTTTCATCTCCCAAATCACACTTTATGACAGGATGCGAGAAATTTGACTGATAAACAGCCAATGCATCGTCCCAGTTATCAAACGCGCCAACAATATTGATACCACTTCGGAGAAACCCTAAGCTCAAGCCACCGCAACCGCAAAACAAGTCAACCGCGTTCATCACCCCTCCGGCATCTCGAAAAGATCTGGACTTGCAACAAGAACCGCATCAAAACGTCTCTCTGGACTAAGGAAATTTTGTCCACCGCCCAAAATAATATTTTTTATTTCACCTTTTTTAATTCTCGGATGAGTCAGTTCTGGACACGTCAAAAAAGAGTGACTTTGTTTTCCTGGCAATGCGAAGGCTTTATCGTTTGCATTCCCATAAGAATGTTGCTTCACTATTCGAATATAATCAAACTGTCCATAGTTTACAAAATCAAGCAACATCAAATAAACCCAAATCAAAGCTCGCTGGAAGCGATTAATCTCTCCGGCCAACGAATCCTTATCCCCTGCACAACACATAAGTAATGTCGCAAGATTTGACCAAACAAAAACATCGAGGCAATCATCAGCAAGACGCATTAATTTTCCCTGCGTTTTCCAAACCGGCTGCATAATCAAAGGTGTTTGAGCATCAGCCATATCTGACGCAATCTTCATTACAGCGGCTTTGATTTTCGCATAATGAGGTGCAACCTCGCTAGCTTCTTCCCAATGATTTATCTTGGGAATCGTAAGCAACATATTGCGAAGTTTATTTTTTCCTTCATCGCTATCATAGTGTTTACATATACTACAAGCAAGAAAGCAAATTGTCGGCGGACGAACAACGATTTCACAGCTATATTGATCATTACTTTGCCGTGCAGTTGTATTGTCAGGGAGAGCTGTCAACTTCACTTCTAATCCACAAACAGGAATATCCCTTTTTAAATCCTGCATCACTAAATCTATATGCTCTTTTTTCTCAGTATCAGAGTAATAATATTTTTCAAATGGAAAAAATCCAGCTTCAAAATTATAATAGGCATCATCAGACAATGGGTCAATTCCCAAAAGATCAGTCCCACTAATGTATTCATGTCTAATTTTATTTTCTTTGTCCATCTGTAAATAGACGGGAGAAATCCCTTTTGAGGACATATATGCAACTAGAGATGCCGGAAAGGAACTATTAAACTGATTCTTTCCCCAATATTTTTCTTTACTATAATCACGATTAGAATGCTTCTGACCAAAAAGTGATGCGGTATTTTTCATTATGTTTTTTTTCCTTTCCTTTAAATATAGATTTTCGCACTGTCAAATAATGTCTTATGGAAAAAAAAGTAATCGATTTGGCTAAAACAGTCAAAATAACCCCTTTAGAAAGTTATAGGTTCCTCCCTATCGTCTAAAAAAATATATCTTTCAATTGTGCATGCCCCGTCTCTTAATTCTGGCGTTGTGTCGGAGCGGGGCTATTTGCAAAGGAGTTTTCGTATGTCCGAATGGCTGTTCAAATCGTGGCTCAAGGTTTCCGCTGTAACGGTTATCTTGTTTTTCTTGTACCACCTGTTTATCTCGCAAAAACTCGAAGAAGAACATTATTCTTCTAAGAACGACCGCTAGAGGTTTTTATGGAACAGAACAAGGACATCGCTGATATCCAAGCCGCCGAGGCGACTTTTCAAAAGAAGAAGAAGTTCATTCTGTGCTACCACAGCTTTAGCGTGATGAACTTCAAGAGGACTCGCAACCATATCCGCAAGATTGCCGATGCTGCCGGTTCTCCGATTAGCATCGCGGTCATTCCTGCATTTGGAGCGGCACCCGAATCCGAAGCCGAGCAGTTCCGCGAAGAGCTCGAAAAATTCGTGAACGAAGGCTACGAGATTATGCTCCACGGAGCACGTCACCGTGCAGATCTTTCACTCAAACGCAGCATTTCTGGGAAAATCGCGCTCCTTGTTTCGAACAACGAAGCCGAATTTGCAGGCATCGACGAACGCTTTACGCAAGCGCTCCTGAAACGCAGCCTCGCTTTGTGGAAGGCTCATGGCACTGGCAAGCCGTCTGGCTTTATCCCGCCCATCTGGTTTGGAAACAAGTTCCTCAAGGAACAGGCTCTCGAAATTTTTGACTACTACGAAGACCTTCACGGCATTTACCACAAGGTCGATGGAAAAATCAAAAAGACGAATTCCGATGCCCTCAGCTTTTCGATTATCCCAGATCCGCTCCTTGGCGTCGCCCAGACTTACGCCTGCCTCAAGATGCTTTTGCCAGGCGGAGTCCACCGTTTGGTATTCCACGACAAGGACTTTAGGACGATTGGCGAAAAACGCATTTTGAACATGGTCCGTTACGCCTCGACGTTACGTGAAAAAATCATGTACAAGGATTTGTAAGGTTGGATTTTAAGAAATGATACTGAACAAGTTTCTCTCTCAAGTTGACTACGACTCTTACGAAGATCTTTACAAGAATTTCAAGATAACAATCCCGGACAACTTCAACTTCGCTTACGACGTGGTTGACGAATACGCCCGGACAGAGCCCAAGCGCGAAGCCCTCGTGTGGTGCGACGATAACGACGAAAGCCACATTTACACGTTCAAGGACCTTTCGCTCGCCTCCCAACGCACGGCGAATTTCCTCGTAGAACAGGGAATCAAGAAGGGCGACCGCGTGATGCTGATTCTGCGCCGCCGCTACGAATTCTGGTTCTTTTTGCTCGCTCTGCACCGCATTGGAGCGATAGCCATCCCGGCAACGAACATGCTTGCCGCCGAAGACTTGGAATACCGCTTTAACGCCGCCGACGTAAAAATGGTCGTGACCTACGACGAACCCGCATTGCAAAAGGAAGTCGATAAGGCAAAAACCAAGAGCCAGTCTGTTGAAAAGCTTGTCACGGTCGGGCAGACCGCCCGCCAAAACTGGGTGAGTTTTTACGACGACTACGAAATTTACCCGGCTACATTTGAACGCCCGACTGGCGAAGATGCCACGCACAACGACGACATCATGATTGTGTATTTTACGAGCGGCACAAGTTCAAACCCGAAGATGGTCGCGCACACGTTCACCTACCCTCTCGGACACATTGTGACAGCAAAATACTGGCAGCATGTGGTCGATGGAGGCCGACACTTGACGGTTGCCGAAACCGGCTGGGCTAAAGCCCTCTGGGGCAAGATTTACGGCCAGTGGATTGCAGGATCCGCTGTGTTCACCTACGACATGAAGGTGTTCATTCCGGGCAAGCTCCTCGAAAAAATGGCGGAATACAAGGTGACGACATTCTGCGCGCCGCCTACTGTGTATCGCTACATTTTGCAGCACGGAATTGCAAAGTACGACCTTTCGAGCTTGCAATACTGCACCACCGCAGGCGAAGCCTTGAACGTAGATATTTACGATAAATTCTACGAACAAACGGGCATCCGCATGCAAGAAGGCTACGGACAGACGGAACTCACGCTCACCACGGGCAACTTTGGCTTTAGCGAACCGCACCCGGGCTCGATGGGCAAGCCATCGCCGGGCTACCGCATGGAAATCGTGAATGCCGAAGGCAAGCCGTGTGCCGAAAACGAAGTGGGCGAACTGATTATCCAGATTGACCAAGGAAAGCCGTTCGGCATGTTCGGCGGTTACTACCGCGACGAAGAACGCACAAAGCGAGTGTTCGAGGGCGGCGTTTACCACACGGGCGACACCGCGACACGCGACAAGGACGGATATTTCTGGTTTGTGGGACGCACGGACGACCTTATCAAGAGTTCGGGCTACCGCATCAGCCCCTTTGAAGTGGAAGAAGTCATCCACAAGCACCCGGCGGTGCTTGAAGTGGCTGTGACTGGCGTAGAGGACAAAGACCGCGGACAAGCGGTCAAGGCGACGATTGTGCTCCAAAAGGGGTATGAAGCGTCGAAGGAACTCGCTAAGGAAATCCAACTCTTCACGAAGAAGATTGCAGCTAGCTACAAGAGCCCGCGCATCATCGACTTTGTGACGGAATTGCCGAAGACGATTAGCGGGAAGATTCGCCGCGCGACAATTCGCGACAAGGATGCTTCAGCCGCCAATTCGGCAGGCACAGAGCAAACGGAATCCTCCGCCGAGAATCCGACGGAAGAGAAAGACTCCTAGAATGTGACTGGATTATTACGTCATTCTGAACGAACGTAAAGGATCCTGTGCAACAGTATTGAAAAAGCCTCGCATCTGCGAGGCTTTTTCATGGAATTACATTAAGAATTACTTGTTGTCGGCACAGTATTTGTTAGCCATGTCGAGCAACTGATCCTTGCCCACCTGGACATCGAACTCCTTTGGTTCGAGAGAGCTAAGCGCGCCGCCGTAGGTCATTGTATAACCCGTTTCGGTCTGCGTAAAGGTGACAGATCCGCCCTTCGTCGTAGCCGTTGCAGAGTTATCGGTGCTAGACACCGTGCAATCGCTAGCTTCAGAAACAACTGAAGTCGCCGAAGATGCAGCCGAAGAAGCAGCTGCACAAGCAGAGAGAATGGCCGCAGCGCTCACAGCGGCAAGAATCATAAGCTTTTTCATTGTATTCTCCATTTTTGTTGTTTATGATATTAAAATATACATCACAAAATCGACGATGAAAATAAGAAAATTTTAACATTCGCCCGTTAAAACGCAAAAGCACCACCCTCTATATGCAACGCATGCAACAAAATCTGACCTAAAAATATTTTATTCGGCATAAAAGAACATTTACAATAAAAAAACAGTGTATATTCCATTTTGGAAGAGGAAATTACTTTTAGTGTTAGGAGGAAACTTTTATGAAGATCGAAAAGAAAAAAGTTACCGGCAACGCAAAGCTCTCTGCGACTGAAAAAGGTGCAATTGCATCAGTGTTGGGCATGGCGGCTACTTTTTCTTTAACAGCTTGCATTAGCGGCGCTGAATCAGGCGAAGTTATAGGGCCTATCGAATACCCTGAATCGTCAAACGATGCCGAAATTTTGCAATCTAGTTCTAGTCAAGTCGATATTCCTAAAAGCAACGAGGCTCTCAGCAGTTCTGCCATTGAAGCTTTGTCTTCTGTGGCAGGACCACTGAGCAGTTCCTCAGCGGCGGCTCCCGCATCGTCCGACACAGCACCCACTTCATCAGTCGCTTCTGAGACGGCTCCATCCTCTTCTTCTATAAGTGAAAAGCCTGAAATAAGGGTAGAAACCGTAGAGCCCGATATTATTATAGAGCCCCAAAGTTCGCCTAGCGAACGTAAAAAATGCGGCGTAAACGATCCGTCATGCACTCCTGTATGTGATAGCAGAGTCGAAATTTGCTTCGAAAGAGAACTCCCTGTAATGAGCATGGTCACCACGTTCGAAACTACAGATTTTGAAGCATGAACTTAGTCCTCTGTTTGACAGAGCAGTGCAACCTCCGGTGTACGTATTGCTATTACAAGGAATCTCAGGCTGCACGCCAAACGGTAATGGACGACGCAACGCTTGAACAGTCCATAAAAATAGCACTTGAACGCACCCTATTTTTTAAGCAGTTTTACCTAAACATCACTTTTTTTGGAGGCGAACCGCTACTCCGCAAAGAGACCATTTACAAAGGTGTTGGAATAGCAAAAGCGTTAGTCGCCGAAGCAATTGATAGCGGCAGAGCCGAGCCGAATTTCAAGCTGCAATTTGCAGTAAACACGAACGGAACGCTTTTTGACGACGAATTTTTTGACTTTTGCGAGAGAGAAAAGTTCCGCATTTTCCTTTCGCTGGATGGTCCAAAACACCACCACGATATTGCACGTCGTACAGTCAATGGAAACGGGAGCTTTAGCTCTATCGAAAAGAACATTCCTCGTTTTTTAAAATACGGAGTTTTGGTTTTAAGCACTGTTACACAAGCACATGTAAACACTCTTTTTGAAAGCGTCAAATGGCTCCACGAGCAAGGATTCCAAAGCATCACGACAAGCGTCGATTTTGACGGCAAATGGACTAGCGAAGACTTTGACAAACTCGCCTTGCAATACCAGAAGATGGCGCTTTATTGGAAAGAGTGCAGGCAAAAAGGCGACAAATTCTTTTTAGGGACAATTCAAGATAAAATAAAGATAGCTCTTATAAATTCACGATACAGACTTTATTCGTGCCATGTTTACAACGGTGCGATTGGAGTAGCCACAAACGGGAATATATTCCCCTGCACAAGATTCATCACCTCACAAAAAGACACACCATACGTGCAGGGGAATGTCTTTACTGGGTTCGACGAGGAAGCGTGCGGAAAAATCCGCGAGTTCTTGGACAGCGACAAGAAGGAGTGCGACGGCTGCGATATCCGTTATCGCTGCTGTGCCCACGAATGTGCTTGCACCTCGTATTACACCACGGGTTCGATCGAGGGGGTCGCGCCCGAGGTGTGCACCCACGAGCGAATGCTCACCGAAATCTGCGATAGGCTAGTGGCGTATTAGACTAGAGACGAGAGAACGCCCGCAAAGCGGGCTACAGACGAAGGGGTGTCAGGGGCACCTTCGGTGCAAGTTACTAGTTAATAGTTACTTCGCCCTTCGGGCTAGTTACTAGGCTTTAGTTACTAGATACTAGTTA